>JAYSXU010000641.1:0-3379 GCA_043716965.1 Fimbriiglobus sp. | reverse complement strand
CTGGGTGGGCTGCCACAAACGGGAGTCAGGTTACACCCAGGCGACTGACGTCGCCGGTTCGCCGGGAATGCCAAAATCTAGCGCGATAATCGCGCGCGCGGTTCCACTAGCATCCTTTTCCCGAAGTCGTCACAATAGCTCCATGCTGACACAACCCCGTACCTTGCGGCTGCGATTGATTGGCGAACGTGGCACCTTCGGGTGGCGATGGGTGCTGCGTGGGGTGGCGTTGGTGGTTTCGGTTTATTTGCTGATGCAATCGTCGCAGGTGTTTGTGGGGTTGAATGACCACACGGTGATTGCGGGGCGGTTTTATCGGTGTGGCCAGCCATCGGCTTCGGACTTGGCGCGGATGATTGAGCGACACCAGATTCGCACGGTGGTGAACCTGCGGGGCACGCAACAGAAGTTAGCCGACCCGCGCAATGCGTGGTTTCGCAACGAAGCAATCGTCACGCATGACGCGAACGTGTCGCAGGAAGACATCACGTTGTCCGCGTACTTGTTGCCCCCGCCGGCGGAGATTCGGCGTCTGGTCGAAGTGCTGGATCGCTCGGAACAGCCGGTTCTGTTTCACTGCAAGCAAGGTGCGGACCGCACCGGGTTGGCGGCGGCACTCGTGCGGTTGTTGCACACGGATGACACGCTTGTCGAAGCCCGGCGCGAACTGTGGCCGATCTACGGGCACTTCGCACTCAGCCGGACCGTGGCGATGGATCAGTTCTTGAATCGGTATGAATCGTGGCTGGCGGAACGTGGCGAACTGCATTCGGCGGACCGGCTCCGGCACTGGGTGAACCACGTTTACACGCCGGGACCGGCATCGTCGAAGCTCGAATGGCTTGATGCGGTGCCGATGACGGTGGCTGCGGACAAGCCGTTTGCGTTGCGATTGCGGGCGACCAATACTTCGACGGAACCGTGGCAGTTTGAACCCGGCAATCACGCGGCCATGCACCTGCTTTACAAGGTGTCCTCCGGCCTCAACGCGACGGAGTTTCGCGGCCAAACAGGGCTGTTACGGAAGACGGTGGCCGTGGGCGAATCCATTGAATTCATGCTCGCGGTACCGCCGCTCAACACCCCTGGCAGTTACACGGTTGTCGCAGAGTTAATCGACGCCCGAGGGTGTGGCGTGACGATCCGGTCGAGTTCGTTCGTGAAGTTCGGCGATCAGGCTGCGATGGCAAAAGTGATTGTTAAGTAGAACAGTTTCGGTCCCGTGGTTCGCAGAATGGAGTCTGCGATGACGTTAATTTCCGTCGTCATTCCGGTCAAGGACGAGCGTGCCAACCTCCGCCCACTCGTGACGCGAATTCGTGTTGCGCTGGTCGAACAGCCGGCGTGGGAAATCGTGTTCGTCGATGACGGCAGCGTCGATGGCACCGCGCAAGAACTCGGGCAACTGGCCGCCGAAGAGGGCCGCGTGAAGGTGGTCCGGTTGCGGCGCAACTTCGGCCAATCGGCGGCGATGCAAGCGGGGTTCGACCACGCCATCGGCGACGTGGTTGTGACAATGGACGGCGACTTGCAAAACGACCCTGCCGACATCCCCGCAATGCTGGCGAAGCTTGAGGAAGGCTACGATGTCGTACTCGGCCAACGGCTGCACCGGCAGGACAAACTTATTCTCCGCAAACTCCCGAGTTGGTGCGCGAACTGGATCATCCGCAAGGTGACCGGGGTGCCGTTCAAGGACTTCGGGTGTACGCTCCGGGTGATGCGCCGGGACGTGGTCGATGGGCTGTCACTGTACGGCGAAATGCACCGCTTCATCACCGCGTTTGCCGTTCAGCAGGGCGCCAAGGTCACGCAAGTCCCGGTCACCCACCACCCGCGTGCCGCCGGTCAATCGAAGTACAACCTCACCCGCACCGTGCGGGTCATGCTCGACCTGATTACCGTGAAGTTTCTCGCCAGCTACCAAACCCGCCCGATGCATCTGTTCGGCCTCGCCGGGTTGCTGATGTTGGCCCTCGGGTTCGTCAGCCTCGGCGTGGCCGGCGTGATGAAGTTCACCACCGGCCCTGGCATGACGGCGAACCCCCTGTTCCTGATCGGCGTGATGTTGGAACTGATGGGGGTGCAATTCCTGTCACTCGGGTTAATGGGCGAAGTGATGACCCGCATCTACTTCGAGAGCCAAGGCAAGCCGTCGTACCGCGTCCGCGAAACGTACAACCTCGGCCCCCACGCCGAAGTGCTGCAATACCGCCTCCCCGCCGACCGAGGTGCGACAAAACATCACGCGGGGTGAACCGTTCACGAGATGTCCAACTGATCCAAGATTTCGTCCAGGCTCCACGGATTCACGGTTGGAAACACTGTGACATCCACTTCCGACTCGTCGGCGGCTTGAAGTCGGGCTTCCGCGAAGGCATCCATCAATACAGCAGCGACGTGGTTCCGCAACGTGCCGCTTTCCAGCAGTTGGCGTAGCGCGCGGCGTTGTTCTCGAACCGTCGCCCGCCACGAGCCGCTACGCTGGTCCGGCTGATGTTCCCACTTGAGGAGATGAACAAGCAGCACGATCAGTCGATTGAACACTTCTCGCCGATCTCGTTTCGACATGTCCGTCAGGTACTCGCTCAGATTCGGAAAGTCCATCTCCCCGTACCGCCCCTCCGACGCCAGCGCTGCCATCGCCTCCAGCCACGCCGTCTCGTCCTGCTCGTACAACACGTCCAGATTGATCGCTTCCGCCGTCGTCATGAACTTGCCTCCGTCGGGTGGTTCACCCCGACAGTGTATAGGAACCTCACCCCAGCCATTCGGGGTGGGTTGCGGTGCCGTCGAACCGCACGCTGGTTTTGAACTTCTCGAACTCGCCTTTTGCGGCGGCTTTCGCGGACTTGGCGAGCAGGGTATTGACCTCATCCACCGAGAGCGGTTTGAATTCTTTGGCCACTTTCACGGCTTGCGTTAACCGCGCCATCGTTTCGATGCCGGTGATGACTACGGAGGTCGGCAACGTCAGGGCGTAATTCAGGCACTCGACGGCCGTGGCGGCCTTCGACTCCAGAATGGCACCGCTCGCCAGTGGCTTCATCCCAAGAATGCCAATCTGTTCCTGGACCAGTACGGGAACAACCCCACGGGCGAAGCTGCGGAAGTGGGCGTCGAGTACGTTGAGCGGCATCTGCACCGTGTCGAACCTGAAGCCGTGTTCCTTGGCAACTTCCAGCGTGCGGAGGTGAACCAACGGGTCTTTATGGCCCGTGAACCCGACGAAGCGAATTTTCCCGGCTTTCCGGGCGGCTTCGACGGCCTCCTGAGCGCCCTTTTCGCCGAAGACGCGATCCGCATCTTCCATCCGGAGCATTTCATGGTGCTGGACAAGGTCAATCACGTCCGTGCGCAATCGGAGCAAACTCTGGTC
>JAYSXU010000065.1:0-2130 GCA_043716965.1 Fimbriiglobus sp. | reverse complement strand
GCCCCCAACATGGCGCCGATCGCCGCGCCCTTCTTCGGTTCACCCGTCGCGTCCCCAATCAACGAACCAACGCCCGACCCGATCGCACTGCCAATCACCGCACCCTTTTGGGCGTTGCCGCCGAGTAAGGTGCTGACCAGTTCCAGGCCGAGATTGAGGCTACTTTGAGTCGGTTGTGCCGCTTCTTTCGGGGTGTCGGTCGGCGGCTTGATTTTGATCGAGGTTCGCTTCGGCGGGCCGTTCGGCCCGGCGAGTTGGTACTTGCCCATCGTCGGGTCGGCGTCGTTCGGTTCCGATTTGCCGACCCCGCGGAGTTTCCGCACGAACAACTCCCCGTCAATCACCACGAAGTTGAAGGAAAACGGCTGGTCTTCCGTTTTGCGGAGTTCGGTCAACGTGCTGTCGGTCACCGTCACGTCGGAAAGTTTGCCCCGGTTCCCTTCGATGCCGCAGTCCGTGCCCAGGATGTAGCCGTAAATCGTCGTGCCGTCCTTCGTGACGCTATATTCCCCGACCATGCTGACCGTGATTGTCGTCGGACCCGTTTCTAAATCAAGACAGTTCACAGTGGTCATCGTGATTGTTTCGGGCGTAATTTTCATGACCATCATCACCCCCGATTGACCGACCTCGCGGTACCACGTCCCGATCGGTGCTTTCGTCTTCGGGGCCTTCACTTCGGTTACGCCAGAAGCTGGCATCACGTTTGGATCGAAATTGCCTGTCTTGAACATTTCGACCAACTGCGCCGGGACCGCGTTCAGTTGCTCCGGTGTCGGCGGCGGCACGAGTTGAGTCGGGGGCAAAATCCGCGTCATGGCCGGTGGCAACATCTGCGGTGCCGTCGCAACAGGTAATGGCGGAGTCGTCGGCGCGGCGTGAATGGTCGGCACCGGGTTGCCGTTCATCGTGATGGTCCCATCGGGAAGCACGCCAACAGTGGACGCGTTGGAATTGCGGCTGAACAGCGACGCAACCCTTTCGCGGAAGCTCCGTTTCACGGGCTGGGCGGTCGGACCCGGAACCGGCAGGCCCGAGTGCGTCGCCGAAGGTGGCGGAAGTGGCAGGCCGTTCGCATCCGCCGTCATCGGTTTTTCAGGCGTTGTGTCAATCGGCTCGATCCGGTCCGGCGCTTGGCCGCGTGCGACGGGTGGCGTGGGCAAGTCGTTGCTGGCGAATCGTTGCCGCTCTTGCGCGACCTCTGACAACGGCTCAATCGGAACACTGGAGTATGTGTGTGCCACGCACCCGCACAAACCGGGCGCGACGATCCCCAGAATCAACGGCAGCAGGCGAATCATTCGACGCATCACTTGGACTCCTTCCCATTGCGAAACCCCAAACTGGCGACAATTGTTTCTCCGACAACTCTCAGACGCAAGGCCAACTGCGAAGTGGGTGACGGCGCTGAACTGCTCTTTACCGGGTTTACTTGCTCGTGGTAAACCTCCTACGCTGCTGGAAGTCACTTGGCAGGTGGCGGGGAAGAATACGTGATGCGATTGCACTATTTCGCGGTGGCGGGTTGGACCACGCTCGTTGTGATGACGGGGTCGTTGGCCCAAGAACCGGCACGTGTCGATCCGGACGTTCAGCCGGCCCAGTTTGTCGAACCAGGTACACGCGGGCCGGTATTGGGTGGGGCGGTCCCCGATCCCGCAACGCCGGTGGTTCGCATTCAAGTTCGCACGCCGTCGCACGTCGCGCCGGGCAAATCGGTGCCGTACAAAATCGTCGTCACGAATACGTCCAGTGCGACCGCGTACAAGGTCGTGGTGCGGCACCCGGTCCCGGAGGGCGTAACCGCGCCGACGAAAATGGAACCGCCTGCGGATCGGCAAACGGCTCCCGCTCCTGCGAAGGCCACGCCGAAAGATTACTTCTGGGACTTTGCCGAACTGAAGGCGGGGCAGTCCAAAGAAATCGTTATCGAATACCCGGTCGTGGCAAACGTGAAGAGTATTCGGGCCACCGCGTTCGTCAGTTTTGAGCACGGCCAAGCGGTGACGACCGATGTGGATAAGCCGAAGTTGGCCGTCAATAAAACCGCCCCGGAGAAAGCCTCGGCGGGTGAACCGATCACGGTGCGGGTTGAAATCAGCAACACGAGTCGGGTGCCGGTGCAAGCGG
>JAYSXU010000640.1:0-10202 GCA_043716965.1 Fimbriiglobus sp. | reverse complement strand
TCGGCAAGTGGCACCTCGGGCACCACCCGCAGTTCCTGCCGACGCGGCACGGGTTCGATTCCTACCTCGGGTTGCCGTACTCGAACGACATGTGGCCGCACCGCGCGGACGCCCTGAAGGCCAATTACCCGCCCCTGCCGTTGTTCGACAACGACAAAGTCATTAACCCCGATGTGACCGCCGCCGATCAAGCCAAGCTCACGCAACAGTACACCGAACGGGCCGTGAAGTTCATCGGAGAGAGCCACACCAAGCCGTTTCTGCTGTACATGGCGCACACGTTCCCGCATGTGCCGTTGTTCGTTGGTGACAAATTTAAGGGGTCGTCGAAGCAAGGCACTTACGGCGACGTGATTCAAGAAATCGACTGGTCCGTCGGCGAAGTGCTGGCCGCGTTGAAGAAGCACAAAGTGGAGGACAACACGCTAGTGATCTTCACCAGCGACAACGGCCCGTGGCTGAATTACGGCAATCACGCGGGCACCAAAGGCACCTTGCGGGAAGGCAAGGGGACGGTGTGGGAAGGCGGCGTGCGGGTGCCGTTCGTGGCGAAGTGGCCGGGGAAAATCCCTGCTGGCAGTCTGCAAACCGAACCGGCGGTGACGATTGATTTGTTCCCCACCATTGCCAAGCTAATCAACGCGGAGTTGCCGAAACATGGCGTCGATGGCAAGGACATCCTCCCGCTTTTGACCTGCCAACCGGGTGCTAAGAACCCACACGAATTCTACGCCCACTACTACAACGCGAACGAATTGCACGCCGTTCGCAGCGGCAAGTGGAAGCTGATGTTGCCGCACACCAGCCGCACGGTGAACGGCCAGGAGTTGGGCCGCGACGGCAAACCGGGGAAGTACGTCCCGGAGAAAGTCGAACTCGGCCTTTACGACCTCGACGCCGACATTGGCGAAACCAAGAACGTCGCCGAGGCGAATCCGGACGTTGTGAAGCGGCTACTTGGCTACGCCGAACGGGCGCGGGCCGACATGGGCGACGCCCTCACCAAACGCAAAGGGGCCAACACCCGCGAGCCGGGCAAGGTGGCGGCGAAGGACGCCCCAAAACCGACGCTCACGAGTGAGTTGATCTTTCCACTGAACCCCAAACACAACCACGCCCCCGGCATCGTGGAAAGCCCCAACGGGGACTTGTTGGTGTCGTGGTATCGCGGGGCAGGTGAACGCAGTGCGGATGACGTGATGGTCCTGGGCGCGCGCCAGAAAAAGGGCGAAACAGGTTGGAGCGAGCCGTTCGTACTGGCGGACACCCCCGGCTTTCCGGATTGCAACACGACCATGTTCGTTGACGCGAAAAACCGCCTCTGGTTGTTCTGGCCGGTGATCTTGGCGAACTCCTGGGAGTCGTGCATCACGAACTATCGCATCGCCGAGAAGTACGACGGCCCCGGCGCTCCGGTTTGGTCGTGGCAAGGGATGCTCGCACTCAAGCCGAAGGATTTCGAGGCCACCATGTTGCGGGAATTTGAAGCGTGGCGCAAACAAGTCACCGTCCCACTGCCGAAGTCGTTGACCGACGACGCCATCAAATCCCGCGTCAACGACAAGCTGTTGTCACGCCTCGGCTGGCAACCCCGCAACAAGCCGATCATGTTAAAGTCCGGGCGGATTTTGCTACCACTTTATTCGGACACCTACTCCGTCGGACTCACGGCGATTTCGGACGACGAAGGCAAAACCTGGACCGCGTCCCAACCCCTCGCCGGCTTCGGCAGCATTCAACCCACGCTCCTGGAGAAAGCCGACGGCACGCTCGTGGCTTACATGCGCGAGAACGGCGTCTTCAAGAAAATCCGCGTCTGCGAATCGAAGGATCAAGGCGTGACCTGGGGCAGCGTGACCAGCAGCGACCTGCCGAACCCCGGTTCCGGGTGCGACGCCGTTCGCCTCGCCAACGGCCACTGGATGCTGTGTTATAACGACACCATACGCGGCCGCAACAGCCTCGCGGTCTCCATCTCGGACGACGAGGGGAAAACCTGGAAGTGGACCCGCCACCTCGAAAAGCACGACACCGGCTCCTACCACTACCCGGCAATTATCCAGGCCAATGATGGCGCCGTTCACGTGGTCTACAGCTACTTCGTCACCGGCGGCAAAAGCATGAAGCACACCCGCTTCGGCGAAGACTGGGTGCGGGCCAACGAGTAATCTTGTAGGTCGTGGTCGAGGCTATGCGAGGCCAGACATTGGACTTTGAATCGACACAGGATCCGCTATTTTTGTAAGTGGAACGTTCGTGTCGGGCCTCGTCGCCGAGCCTCCTCGACCACGACCTACAAATCCACCATCCCTTTCACCACGAGTATCACCGATGAAACTGCTTGCCTTCGTGCTACTTCTACTACTGGTTCCCTTCAGCGTGATCGCGGGTGAGCTGGGTACGCTTTCGGAGAAGTACGAGTCGAGCCATCGTGGGCCGGGGACGGTCTCCACGGGGGAGGGCGATCCGGGTGGTGTGTCGTATGGGTCGTACCAACTGGCGTCGAAGGCGGGGCGGGCGGATGAGTTTGTGAAGAAGCACTACTCCACGGAATTCGCCGGGTTAAAGGGTGGCACACCGGAGTTCACCGCAAAGTGGAAGGAACTTGCGGCCAAAGACCAGAAGGGACTGCACGCCAACGAACACGCCTTCATCAAGGAAACCCATTACGATCCACAAGTGGCGAAGTTGCGCAAAGACTTGGGGTTGGACGTGACCAAGCGGAGTGCGGCGTTACGGGATGTCGTGTGGTCCACGGCAGTTCACCACGGGCCGAATACGGATGTCATCGTCGTGGCAGTGAAACCGCTGTTGACGAAAGACCCGATCACCAACATCACGGACGAAGCCATCATTCGCGCGGTGTATGCCGAACGCGGTCGCAAAACGCCTGACGGCAAACTGTCCCGCTTCAAGCTGGTCAGCGACAGTTGGATTCCCGGCTTGTCGAAGCGGTTCGTGAACGAAGAACGTGACGCCCTCGAAATGCTGAAGGCCGAGACCCCCGTCCCTGTCAAACCCGCCCCTTGAACGCCGCCGGTAATACGATCCACCACTTGCCGTCGAGACGCCGTAACACGATTGCGTCTTTGTATTGGTGCCGTTTGTTGCCAGGACCAGTTAACACCACGTGCGCGGTCGCCTCGTCGCCGTGCTCGTCACACGACCGCACATGAACGGCGTTCGGTTCAAACCCGAGCTTTTGCCGATAGGTTTGGGCACTTTTCGTGAAGGCTTCGATCGCGCACGCCTTGCGGCTGTCCGCGTGCAAGGTGTCGTAGGCGCTGGCCCAATCGCGCTGAATGATGCCGGTGTAGAACGCCCGCACGGCAAGCCGGGAACCCGTGTCCAGAGGTTGCGGCGGTTCATCGGTACGGCAACCGACCGTCAGCAAAAGAACCCCGAAACTTATCGCCCGAACCGTCTCACGGATACGAGACATCGTTCACCTGCACAAACTTATCCGGGAACATGTCCACAACGGCCGCGTCCCACGGTAATGTGCTGACGTGGCCGTCGAGGTACAGGTAATTCGCCACGCCGGTATGACGGCGGTACGCGATCCAGGATTGAAACGTGTTCGTGCCCAGCCAGATGTCATAGTCGTCTTGGCGGGGGTTGCCATCGGCTTCGAGCGTGAACACCGCCGCGTTGCGTTCGCTAAAGCAAAGGAATTGCGAGGTGCCGACTTCGTTGACGAACCGCATCAAGTTCCACTTGCTGTACCGCCGGGATTTGTGGCTCAGCAGTGAGTTCATCAGGTAACTCACGCGGTGTTCCACGCCGTCAATGCTACTCGTGTCCGGGTCGATTAACGGCTTGCGTTCGGACGGGTCCGACGGGCAGCGGTAGGTCGCGTCGCTGGGCAGAATCTTGCCGGCGCGGGACAGACTTTCGTCCGCTTCTTGGGTGCCGCCGATGTACGGCATGAGCTTGTCCGCCCAATAAATTTCCGCGAACGAGTTGGCGTTGCCGCTGTTGGAAATTACGTCCGCGTCGTAGGGGTGGTGCAAGAAGAATTCGCCGCCGTGCGTGTCGTAATAGCCGTGAACCGCCAGTCCGATTTGCCGCAGGTTGTTCTGGCACTTGGCCCGCGCGGCCGCCTCCCGGACCTTCTGCACTGCGGGTAGCAACAACCCGATCAGCACCGCGATGAACGCAATCACGACCAATAGCTCGATCAACGTAAACGCCGGACGACGGCAGCGAGAAGATGGCATAGAGATTCCTCCTGTGTGACAGATGGCCTAATCGTAATACCGCACCGCAGCGTTATCGGCAACTGAATTTTGTCTATAAAATCGCCCTACGGTCTTTCGTACTTCGGGTGGGCTTGCCATGTCTGATTTGGTGCGGTTCTCGGTCTCGTTGGAGGCAGACTTGCTACAGGACTTCGACCATTTCGTGAAGAATGGAAAGTACGCGACACGGAGTGAAGCCATTCGCCAGTTGTTGCACCAAACCCTGACCCGCGACGCTTGGGATGCGGACTCCCAAGAACTGACCGCCACGTTCACGCTGGTCTACGACCACCACAAATCGAACTTGGTGGAAAAGCTGATCGAGGTGCAGCACAAGCACGGCGAATTAGTGATTGCGACCCTGCACGTCCATCTGAACCACGACCACTGCATGGAGGTGATTGTCCTGCGTGGTAAGGGGAGCAAGCTTCGGAAACTGGCGGCAGAACTTCGCGGGTTGAAGGGTGTCCAAAAGGGTGAACTGACCATCGCGGACACCACCGCCCATCCGCCAACCCACGATCACAAGCACCCGCACAAGCACTAAGGTCACTTCGCGCCGATACAAACGATGCAGGTGGGTTTGCGAGCGAGGGGGCCTTCCAGATTGCAGGTGGCCACGAAAAGTTTTCCGCCATGAACCGTCATGCCGCCGTAGACCATGCCGGGCGATTTCACGCTCGGGTCGGTGCCGAGGTCGAGCTTCCATTTGGGCAGGCCGTCTTTCAAATTGATCGCGTGAACACTGCCTTGCAAGTCACCGATGTAGACCATCTCCCCGGCGATTGCCGGGGGCGCGAACAACGGGCCTTTGGCGTCATAAATCCACCGCCGGTCGCCGTCCGTCAGGTTGTAGGCGCGGACTTTGCCGTCGGTCGCCGTCGTGACCGCAAGGCCGTCCGCGAGCGCCGCACAGGAGACGATGCCGCCGGGGACGTCCTTTCGCCACTTCGGCTTGCCGGTCGCCAAGTCGAACGCAGTCAAGTCGCCCTTCGCCCCTTTCAACTGCGTTAAGTAGAAGCCGACGTTGCACCCCGTGACGACGACCGTATCCCCCACGACGGACGCGCCGCCCCACGGGTTGAAGGCCAGTGGTTTCATCCAAATCGTCTCGCCGGTCGCGGCGTTCAAACAGTAGAGGGCTTTCTCGCCGACCTTCTCTTTGTCTAGAAAGCTGGTGCAAACCAGCACCTTGTCGCCAACCACACACACCGGCGCATCCACGTGCCATTTCGCCTCGCCCTTCTTCCACACGACCTTCGGCGCCGGCTTCAGCAGTTGATCTTCGTTCGGCGGGATGGCGAAATCGGGGTCGCGCTTCTTGTCGCTTTCGTACTTCGCTTGCAGTTCCTTCCACTTCGCTTCTTGCAGCGCTTCGATGTCCGCAAGGGCGACGTCTTTGCCCGCGAGTATCGCCTTCTCCAACTCCACGCAGACCACGCCCGCAGACCCAGCGCCGATGAAAACTTTGCCGTTCGCAATCGTCGGCGCGCCTTCCAGGTGAACGAGTTCCCCCGGCATCGGCAGTTGCCACACCGGGCGGCCTTTGTCCGCCGTGAGGCAGTGCAATAGCCCACCGGCGTCCTGGTGCATCCCGTCGCCGAACACGATCAAGTTGCCACTAACAGCGGGTGAAGAGACGGACGCCGTTCGCAAGTACGGCGCCGACCGCAACCACGCGGGCTTGGCTTGCCCTTGACCATCGGCGGGGAAAACGGCAATCGTCGGTCGGTTGAACGCGCCCAATCCGGAGGTGTAAATGTTGTCCCCAACCGGCACCGGGGACGCGATGTAATGGTCCTGCGATTTCACCACCCACAGCACGTTCGGAACCGCCGGACCCGGTTGCGAATCCGTGTTCCCGGTGCGTTGCGGGTTGCCGCGAAACGTTGACCACGGCGCCGGGTCCGCGCTAAATGAAATTGCGTTGACCATGCCCAGAACGCAAAGTGAAAGTGCCAGTCCCCGGAGCAACATGATGCCATCCTTGTTGTGGTGTCGCCGTCAATCAATCTTCACGGTCATCGGCGTGGTGGTAACGGTCACATCTTTCTCGCGCGTTTTGCCATCGGTCGTACTGATCGCAAGCTTATATTGACCCGGTACCAGCACGAATCGAGGCACCAACCCGGAGTGCCCGCCGCGACCGTCACCACTGAAGGGTTGCGAGGACGCGACTCGTTTGCCGTCACTGGTTTTCACCGTGAGCAAGCCGCAGTTCGCCGGGATTTGCAGCGTGATTGGCGTCCCCTTGCTGCCGTCTGCCGGGCTACCAAACAGCACGGCGGAATCTTGGCCTTCGTTGGCGAGAATCAGATCGAGCCGGCCGTCGTTGTTCAAGTCCGCCCACGCCGCCGCTTGGGTGTTGAAAATGCGTTGCGTGAGGCCGACTTCAACGGATTTGTCCGTGAAGGTGCCGTCGCCGTTGTTGCGGAAATACCGATTCGGCCCCCGTAGCATTGTCACCAATAAATCGGGCTTGCCGTCGTTATCGAAATCGCCCCACGCCGCGCCGACGGCCTGCCCGGTCAGCGTGGCCAAGTCACCCGATTTCGCCGTCACGTCCGTGAACTTTCCGCTGCCGTCGTTCTGGTAAAGCTTGCTCGCGCCACCCGCTTGCGGGATGAACAGATCGACAAACCCGTCCCCGTTGAAGTCGCACAACGCGGGGCCGATTTTGCCGGGCTTGTAACTGATGCCTGCGTCGGGTTTCAACTCAAACTTGGTGCCCGTGTTGCAAAGCATTACGCCAGTCCCAGCACCGAACAGCACGTCCGGTTTGCCGTCGTTGTCGAAGTCGGCGACACAGAGTGAATCCCCCTTTAGGTCCGCTGTCAACCCGGTGTCACCCAACCCCCACGCGGCGGAAACGTCTTCAAACCATCCGGCACCGCCGATTGTGATTTGACCAGCCGCGAAGTAGAAGGCGTACTGGTTTTCCACATTGCAGATCTTCAGAAGCAGATGGTTTTTGCCGGGCTTCAGCTTGAGTGTCAGCAACGCTTGATCGGCAGCACACGCCCGATTCACATTCTCAGAGTGTAACTTTTTCCCGTTCAACCACACTGTCAGCGTGTCGTCACTGCCCAAAGAAATCGGCAATTCCGTGGCCGTGGCCACTTCGATTTCTCGGGACAAGTATGCGGCACAATTGTTGCCAAACTCCGTCAGGTCGTTCACTGTGGCGTCTTTGTAATCCTTCTTGACCCAGCGAATTTCGGCGTCCCGTTTGCCTTTGTGAATCGTGTTCAGGTTCGGTGCGGATTCCGATTCTGGGGGAAATGCGAAGTCGAAATTCTTCTGCGGTCCGTCCTTGTGCCGGAACGGTCCGACCGCGTGCCACGGGCCGAACTTGGGCGGGGCGAGTTTCACCAGTGCATCGGCGGGACGGTTGTTGCGATACAGCCGTAGGCCGTGGAACCCGTTGGCGAGCAGAATATCCGGCTTGCCGTCGCCATCGAAGTCGCCCCATGCGGCAGCGGTCAGGTTGTACGCGGCCTCTTTGGGCAGCAGCCGGGAGTCGTCGCGGAATTGCCCTTTGCCGAGGTTCGTGTAAAGCTTTGGCCCCGTCGGCGTCGCCAACAGCAAGTCGGGTAATCCGTCGCCGGAATAGTCTGCCCACACCGCCGACCGAGCGCCGCCGATCAAGCCGGGTAGCGAGACTTCCGTGAACGCATCCCCGCCATTTTGTAACAACAGGACGCGATTCGCACCGACCAAGCAAATGTCCGGCTTGCCGTCGCCGTCGAAGTCCACCACGGACGTGGAGAGCGTGTCCGCTTCGACGCGGCCCAGCGCCGCGAATCGGTCGAACCCGGCCATCCCTGCCAATCGCCGAATGTCTTCGCCGCCCCAACCCGTGAAGTCGCGCTTCGGGTTGTAGTCCTGAATCTTCAGCGAGACCTTCATCCGCTGGACTTTCGCGGTCTTCTTGTGCAACGCTTCTTTGTCGCCGTCCATGAGGCACGGCACGACGACTTCCTTGCCCGCAACGATGTCCGTCACCAGACCCGGAAGCTTGTCCGCTTTGCCCGAATAGCTCCGCAACAGAAACGGTTCGCCGTGCGACATGCCCCACCATTCCCCCTGCGGGTAGGCTTGATACCACGTCACGCCGATGTACGTTTCGCTGGCCGAACCGTTGTGAAAGAAGATCGCCGTCTTGCCGACTTCCGCCCACTTCATGATCTCTTCCCACTCCCCCGCCCGCAGCCCGTTCTTGCCGATGTTGTGCTTAATCACCTCGTGCGGGTGCTTCCCCTTCAAGTCCGCGACCTTTTGATAAATGATGAGGTTGTTCTGCTTATCGACCTTGGTCACGACCATCGAACAGACCACGACCGATTGGGAAATGACCGCACCCAACGACAACGGCGCTTCCACGTAAGCTGACCCCGGTCGCACCGCGATCAGCACCCAGAGGCACGCACAGGCTATTCGTGTTCGCATGATGAAATCCCTTACTTTTTCTCAAGGCGTTCCGTCGCGGCTTTGGCCCAAACGCTGTCGGCCGGGGCTACTTTCAGAAGCTTACGCAGAAGCGTTTCGGCTTGGTCCGGCTTGCGATCGTCGGTGAAGGCACGGGCGGCTTCGAGCATCGCGGCATAGCCCAGTTCGGGGAAGGCTTCGTAGGTGTAAGGCACCAGTTGATAGGCGGTCGCGGCTTCGGCGAAACGTTTTTGGGCGTGCCGACAGTGGCCGATTTGAAGCTGGGCCTTCGCCGCAATTTCGGTTTGGGTTGCGGCAATGACGGCTTGGTAGGCGTTCACCGCGTCATCGAATTTGCCTTGGTTTTGCAGCGTGACCGCGATCCCGTAGCGTGCATCTAACGCAAAGGGATTGCCGGCACCGAAGCGTTGCATCATCACGTCAAAAACTTGGCGAGCCGGTTCCCATTGTTTCAACGCCGCCAGGGATTGTCCCAACCGATGCATCGCCCGGTCGCTCACGTTGTCGCGGTTGTGGAACTCGCCCTTGTCGCGGAACACCGTTAGTTTGCTGATCGCCTTCGGAAAATCCCCAGCCGCGAAGTAGCAGTCACCCGCCCGATAAAGTGCCTGCGCGATGTACGATGACTTGGCGTTCGTGGCGATCGCTTCAAACTGATTCGCCGCAGCCGCATAGTCTTTCTTGGCAACCAAACTCGCACCCAATCGCAGCCGAATGCGTTCAGTCGTATCCGGCGTCACGGGGCGATCCGCCGGTTCTTGATGGAGTGCTTCCTTGAGCAGTACGATGGCCCCATCGTGGTCGCCACGCTCCGCGAGGAGTTCGCCAAGTTCGTAGCGAGCGTCCACTGACATCGCGGTGTCACTGAACTCTTCGATCAACCGCTTGTACGCAATGTGGGCGCGTTTTTCGTTCGGCTGAAGTTCTTGATTTAACGGAGCAGGTGCTTTGGCGACTTCGCCTTCCGCGATGGTTCGCCACGCCCACGCGCTGTCGTAGTACATGCGGGCACGAGCTTCGGCTGTTGGCAATGCGGTTTTGAACTGCTCCGCACGGACGGTCAATTGGTCCGCCGCTTCGACGATCATCTGCCGCCCCTGACCGATGGTTTGCAACGCCGCGTTCTTTTTGGTGTTGTCGTTGCCCGCTTGGTTCAACGCTTGCTGTCCGACTTCGATTCCCTTGCGGCCCTCCGCGATGCGGCATTGCCCGCTGCGTAGCGCGGCTTCGGCGGTGATCGGCTTGCCGGGGGTTTGCAGAACAATTTGCTCGAAGAGCGGGCGGGCTTCGGTCGGCCTCCCGGTCTCAAAAATGGCCACCGCGTGGTGGTACTTCAACAGCGTGGCCCACTCCAACCGTTCGGGGTCTTTGGCAAGTTCGGCGTCGTACCGTTTGCAGGCTTCGTTCAACACCTTCACCGCTTCGACGGGTTGATTCTGCTCCCGATGAAGAGTCGCCAAGTGAAGCGCGGCGAGTGGGGCAATCGGGTGGTTCTTGAGTTCCTCCCGTTGG
>JAYSXU010000639.1:0-3398 GCA_043716965.1 Fimbriiglobus sp. | reverse complement strand
CAACTCAGCCTGGAGTTTCCGGACGATCCCCGCTACCGCGAAGAGACGGCCCGTTGTTGTCACAACTTGGCCAATGTGTTTGCCGATCAAGGCCAACTCGCGGTTGCAGAAAAGACGTATCGGGATGCGCTCGCGCTGCGACTGGGTTTGTTGGAGCGCAACCCAACTGTGCCAGTCACACGGTTCGCGGTGGCACAAACCCAAGGTGAATTGGCGAACTTATTCTTGCGCCTTGACCGTGCCAAAGAAGCCGACCCGCTGTTGCACGAATCCACAGCATCACGCGAACGGCTGGCCCGTGAATTCCCCAACGTGCCGCAATACCGACTGGACTGGGCGTGTAGCCTCCGATCACTCGCAATCTGGCATCAACAAGCCAAGCGGTATGCTGAAGCGGTTGTGCGATTCGAGAAAGCCATTGAGTTGCTCCGCCCGCTTTCCGATAGCAACGCCATCGCATCCGCACCCACAGAACTGGGGCGAACGTGGTGTGCGTTGGCCGCTTGCTTGATGGCGGATGGGAAAATGACCGAGGCACAAAAAGCGATTCAACAGGCGGGCGAGGTTGCCGACACGTTGCCCGATGTCACGACCTTCGACCGACAAACGAAAGCGTACCGGGCCGAATTAGCGGAGCGACTTCGACAAGTCGAAGGCCGGGGTGGGAAGTAAGTTGCGACCATCGTGAGAGTTCGACCGGCTCTCACTTGCACAAAACCGTGAATTGCATCATTCTAACTGAAGACAATGACTTGCAACCTTCGATGGTAATGGGCTGAACCTTGCGTATTGTTCCGCGAGATCATGCGATGCCGACACTCACACTGCGAACCCGGCCAACACTCCGGATGGAATCTCTGGAAGACCGCTGCTTGTGGTCCGTCGGGCTGGCACAGCCCGATTCGGTCCCGGTGGTCGCTCCGGGGAACGTCGGCGTGATGCACGTCGGCGAAATGCTCCAGTTCGACACGACGACGGTGGACATCCAGTACGCGCTGACAACACCGGATTTGACAATACTGACGTGGAGCGACGGGGCCGTGAGCGATGGCGTCGCGTTTTACGGCGCCGATGGGATACTCACGATCCAGACGGTGCGGTTCATCGACCCGACGCGACCCTACACGGTCGGGTTCAGCCTGCCGATCGCGGGTTCACCCGATCAAGTCACGGTCAGTGTGTCGGTCGCGCCGTTTTCATCGGGAGTCGTTCCGCCCGTGCCCGTTCAGCCGGTCGCATCACCGCCGACGGGCGGGTTGCCAAGTAACGGGACTGCGGTCGATCTGAACGTCGTTCCGGTTCTCACGTACCCGTTCCAAGTGCTACCTACGGTCCCGCCGAACCGCAGGGTGAATGTGGTCACGTCTGTACCAGAGCCGCCTGGGCAAGCGGACGGCCAACTGCTTGACCTATTCGGTGGGTCAACTGGAGGAAACGGAGTTTCGGTTTCGCAGCCGGCGCCCGAGGCTACTCCCGCCCCGCCCGCCCCGCCGCAGTTAGCGCCAGCACCCCCGCCCCGTGTCCCGGTCGTGATTACGATTCGCATTGAGCCACCGCTCGGCCGACCGACGGCGCAATCGCAATACGAGGCTGGTACTTACCGTGTGGACGTGCAAGTCAGCCCAACCCCAAATTGGCACCAACCCACCGCCGACCCGCAGATGTTCGCGTCCCCGATTAGGACACTCCCTGCCGCACCGCTTCTGTACGTGACCACTTCACCGGACGTGGTCAAAGCGACTATTCAACAGGGTCAACGTTCGGCGAAGAAATCCGGCGATCTCGTGGTCGCCAACCCACCCCGCGCCGATAAGGCAACGGAATCATTGGTGATGGAACCCACTGAACCGTGGCACGTGATTCCGGCGGGTGCGCGTCAAGATGTCATCGCAATGGATGGGGTGACTCTCGCCGATGCGATCCTTAGCCGGTTTGCCGCTGAAGCGTTGTCGCCAGAGCCAATTGCCGAACCTGACGTATCACGAACGTCTTATTACCCGTTCTGGCGGTGGTTGTCGTTTGCGGCGTTAACCAGCGTTGCAGTGCGAACGTGGTTGGTGCCGTCCAAGCGAAAGCTTACCGATTATCAATTCTGAAAATAACCGACCGGGTTCGCACCGCTGTCGTGCCTCTAGAAATAGCACCATTATCTCTCGGGGGATCAACGATGTCGAAGCGAACGAAGCAAAAATTACAAATCACACAACTCGAAGACCGCACCACGCCGGATGCGTCGCCGTTTCACCTGGACCCGTCGTTTGGCATTGCAGGGCAAACGTATATCACGCCAGACATTGTGCCGACCGTGCTCTACGGTTCGCCGTTAGACTCCGCGCTTCGTCCCGATGGCAAAATCTGGGTGCTAGGCACCGTCGCCGGCGCACCTGTTCTCGCTCGGTTCAACCCGAACGGCACCCTCGACACCACCTTCGACGGCGATGGCCTGAAGTCGATCGTCCCGTGGTCGGATACCACTTCGGGGTTGTCCTTGTCGAAACTGGCGATGACTCAAGACGGCGGCGTGATTCTCGGCGGAAGCGTTACGGTCAATCCAAACGGCTCGAATCCCGTCGGGTACTACTGGGGCGGGTACAACACCGATTTCGTTGCCATCAAACTGACGGCGAGTGGCGCTTACGACACCGCGTTCGGGGAAGGCGGGCATGTCACCGTGGATGTCGATTCACCGGACCAAACGACGCAAGAATCGCTGGTGGGCATGGGCATTACCACGGACGGAAAGATCGTTTTGGCCGGGAATGTCAACCAAAATTACTTCGCCTATACTGATGCATCAATCCCGAGACCCGTCATCGTCACAACGGACAGCATCTCTCCACCGCCTTATTACAACTTGACACCGAAGTTTGCGGTCGTCCGCCTCACGGCGGATGGCAAACTCGACACCACCTACGATGGCGACGGGAAATTCGTCTTGGAATCGTCGGTGGACCACCTGGGGAGTTTCCAGTCTGTGGCGATTGATCCTAACGGTGTCGTGATCGTGGGCGGAACCCGACGAGTCGGGGCCGATAACTTCAACTTCCTCTACGAAAATGGCAACCCGCCGCCCCCGGCTACCCGCGAACTGTATGCCGTTGCTGCCCGAGTGACGGCGGACGGCCACCTTGACACGACATTTGACGGCGATGGATACGCCGAGATTTTGGTCCGCAATACCACGGCTGCGATCTCGCCGTATTCGGCACCCGTCTCTTACGGCCAGTGGGTCGGCATTCAACCCGACGGACACATCGTTGTCGGGACAACAACGGTAGCGCAAATCGACTTGAATGGGATGTCTCTCGCGGAGTTCGACTTGGTGCGATTCGACCAAAGTGGCCATGCGGACAGTTCCTACGGCGATCAAGGCTTTAAGCGGATTGATCTGTCGATCA
>JAYSXU010000638.1:0-10286 GCA_043716965.1 Fimbriiglobus sp. | reverse complement strand
ATCGACGACGACGAGAGTCGCCCCGCCGAACAGGAACTCAAAGCGCTCAACCGCGTTAAGTCGATCCGGCACCCCTACATCCTGTCCCTCGAACGCTTCGATAAGATCGACGGCCAACTGATTATTGTGATGGAGTTGGCCGACCGCAACCTGTGGGACCGCTTTCGGGAATGTCGCACCCAGGCCCTGCAAGGGATTCCGCGCGAAGAGTTGATGCGGTACATGGAAGAAAGCGCCGAAGCGCTGGACCTGATGAACGACGACTACCAGATTCAACACCTTGACGTGAAACCGCAAAACATCTTCTTGATCCACAACCACATCAAGGTCGCCGACTTCGGCTTGGCCAAGGACTTTGCCGGCGACCGTGGCACGATTACCGGCGGGGTCACGCCGGTCTATGCCGCCCCGGAGACGTTTGAAGGGTACGTGAGCCGGTTCACGGACCAGTACAGTCTTGCCATCGTGTTCCAAGAGTTGCTCACGGGGCGACGCCCCTTTGACGGCGCGAACACGAAGCAACTACTCATGCAGCACTTAAACGGCGTCCCGGATTTATCCCCGTTAAGTCTTGCCGATCAGCCAATCATCGGGCGCGGTTTGAACAAGAAGCCCGACGATCGGTGGCCGAGTTGCATGGCGATGGTGCAAGCGCTCAAACACGCCGGGAGCAAGCCAAGTTCGGGTACCGTCGTATCGCCATCGGACCGTGGGCGAGTCTCGGCACCCGTCCAAAGTTATCTTCCAGACGGTTCGACGAACCTGTCGTCGCCGCCGAACGGAATCCGCCAAACCAACCCGAACCTGACGAACGCCCCTTACGGCCCGTCCGCGAAATCGCCTGGCGGTTCGGGCGCCGTTGTCGTGACGCAACGCCCGATGGTGACGCCATTACAGTCGATCGCACGGCTTGTGACACCGCAGGCGGCGAACGGCTTGACGGTACCGGGGCAGACGTTGCAACGGGAGCAGATTTTTCAGACGGGTCGAATGACGAGCCTCGGCATCGCCCCCCCCGAACAATCCGGTGACGGGGTTCTCTTTCCCGCCGTCGTCGTGTGTGTCGGCCAAACGGGATTGGCAGTGATTCGGAAATTGCGCCAGTTTATCCGCGAGCAGTTCGGCAAACCGGACGCCATCCCGACGTTGCGGTTCTTGTACATCGACACCGATCCGGACGCCGGGAGCCTCGCCATCGAAGGGCAAGACGCGCTTTCGGGCAAAGATGTCGTCATTGCCAAATTGAACCGCCCGTCACACTACTTGCAAAACAGCACCACGCCGAACGTTGAACAGTGGATCCCACCGAACGCACTGTATCAACTTCCGAAAAACCCTGGGTCCACCGGGGGACGGCGGGCTTACGGTCGGCTGGCGCTGTGTGACAACTTCCGGATCGTGGCGCAGCGGATTCGTCAAGAAATTGAAACCTTCTTGACCAGTGACGTACTGGATAAAGCAGGAAAGCAAACAGGTCTCGGGGTGCGGACCAACCGACTTCGTGCCTACGTCGTGACAGGTTTAGCGGGCGGGACGGGTTCGGGGATGTTCCTGGACTTGGCGTACATCCTGAAACACGAACTGCGATCCGTGGGCTATCGCAAGCCGGAAGTCACGGGCATCCTGTTGGTGCCTCCCGCCGATTCGACGATGCCCCAGAACTTGGCACTCGCCAACACCTACGCGGCCCTGAACGAAGTTCACTACTTCTCATCTGGTAATCGGTATCAGGTCAAGTTCGATCAAAACGAATCGCACATTGTGGATAACGACGGGCCGTTCACCCGGTGTGCGCTCGTGCAATTGCCGAAAGGCTCGAAACCGAAGGACCAACAACAAGCCCACGGTCTGGCGGCCCGAGGACTGTTCGTCGAACTGCTCACCGCCGCCGGGCGGACCATCGACAACGCGCGTGCAGCCGTGCCGATTACGGGCAACGTTGCGGCTCCGGTTGTACAAACATTCGGACTGCATCGACTGGCGTGGCCCCGCAGCGAACTGCTCACACAAGCCACGTCGCGGTTCAATCGGCAGCTTCTCCAACGGTGGGCGATTCGGGAAGCGTCCCATTTGACAGAACCACTCAAGGAGTGGTTGGACGGGCTTTGGGCTAAACAACAACTCGCACCCGAAGCCGTGCTGGCCCGCTTTCAACAGGTGGCGCAGGAAGCCTTACGGGAATCACCCGAGGCAGTCTTTGAAGCGGCCGTCGATACCCTCCGCACCCGCACCCCCGGTGCCGGACGGATGGACGCCACGGCGGCGTGTGGGGTGTTGGAACAACTGTTGAACTTGGTCGGCAAGCCCGACGGCGAACTGGTCGGCAGCTTGGAAGCGACCATCCAAATCACCGCGAAAAAGATCGGCACCGAGGCCGAAGCCGATCTTTCGACCCTGGCCGTGTCGTTCATCGAGCAACCGCAATACCGCTTGGCGGGCGCCGAAGAATCGTTGAACCAGATGACACGCCGATTGAAGCACACCATCGACACGCTCGAATTCGACCTCGCGGACCTCCAACGCGACGTTCGGGACACCTACACGCGGTTGTTCCAACTCATCGGCGGGCTGGGTTCGACATCCGGGCTGGGTGGGTTTGCGGGTCGGAAGTCGGCCTTGACGGGTGAACTGCTGGACGTGATGCGGCAGTACCCGACGAAACGGTTTCAACTCACGAAGTTCACCATCGCGTTGTCGCTGTATCGCGGGATGATGAACAACATCCCGGAGTACCTACGGGAAGTCAACTTTTGCCGCATCCGGTTGATGGAGATGAGCGAAGCATTTGCCCCGGCACTGAAAGCCTCGAACACCTTCTTGTGTGGCAAGTTGATCCTACCAGCGGGTTGCAACACGATTGTGGACACCGCCGAACGGGTCATTGATGCGTTACCACCGGAAGACATCCTGGCTTTCGATCAAGCGTTCCAGCGCGAAGTCTCCAAGAACTTTCGCGGCTTGGCCAATGTCTGTTTGAAGCCCGAGCGGGCGCCGGACTTCATTTCGCTGCTGAACACTCAGACCCGTGCGTTCCTCGATGCTCGACTTGAAAAAACCGACCCCGCGACGATCTTACTACGCTACCGGGGACCCGGTGAGGACACCGTCGAATTGTTGCGGAAAGCCTTTGAAGATGCGGCGCCGAACCTGACGACGCTGTCCGGACCACGGCCCGTGGAAACCTCCATCCTGGCTGCGCCACCGGGTGAGTCCGGGGACCAACTTCGCAACCTCGTCACGGCAGACCACGATGATTTTCCGTTAATCGCGGCGCCGTTGGCGGACGACGTGGTGTTCTACCGCGAATACTCGCGGCTGGAGCTGGCGCGGTTGCCACAATTGGCTGAACACGCCCGCGGTGCCTACGAGAGCCAAGTGAATGGCGATCTCAGCCCGCATACAAGACGGGATATTCCCTGGACTGTACCCGGCGGTTGATGCCGCGATCGTTCTGGTAACAGGACGCAAGAAACTCGAAAACTCTGAAACTTGCAACTTGAGTGGACGGGACGCAATATGTCAGTGCGAATTGAAAGCCAAGCCGAGCCGATCAAAGGTTACCGCCTCATCGAGCGACTCGGGAGCGGTGGCTTCGGCGAAGTCTGGAAGGCCGAAGCCCCTGGTGGCATTTTCAAAGCGATCAAGATCGTTCACGGCGACTTGCGCAACCGGGAAACCGACGCTTACCGCTTCGCCGAGCAAGAACTGAAGGCCCTCAAACGGGTCCAGGAAGTTCGGCACCCGTACTTGTTGGCACTGGACCGCTACGACATCGTGGACGGCCGGTTGATGATTACGATGGAGCTGGCCGACTGCAACTTGTGGGACCGCTTCCGCGTCTGCCGCAAACAAGGCTTGCCGGGAATTCCCCGTGACGAGTTGCTCCGGTACATGTCCGAAACGGCAGAAGTGTTGGACCTCTTCAACAGCAAGTTCCAACTTCAACACCTGGACATCAAACCGCAGAATCTGTTCTTGCTGCACGACCACGTCAAGGTCGCGGACTTCGGACAAGTGAAGGACTTGCAAGGCCTGATGGCGCAAGTCACGGGCGGCATCACGCCCGTGTACGCGGCACCGGAAACCTTCGACGGGTTCGTGTCGCGGTTCTGCGACCAGTACAGCTTGGCGTGCGTGTACCAAGAGTTGCTCACCGGGCACCGGCCGTTCGACGGCACGAGTATGCAGCAACTGCTGATGCAACATTTGCAAATGCCGCCCAACTTGAACCCGTCGCCGTCGTATGACCGGCCGGCCTTATTGCGGGCGTTGGCAAAGAAGCCGGACGAGCGGTTTCCGAACGTCATGGCAATGGTCAACGCCCTGCGAACCGGCGGCGAGATCCCCCGCTCGTTCGGCGGCTCTACTAACGAAATCGTGACCGCCATTACGGCGCATTCGACGCCCGGCCCCGAGACCTCTCCCTCGGAACGGATCGAAGTGTACCTCACCGCCGACGGCCTCACCCCGACCGGGATGCCGTCGCAACTGTTGAACCAACTGGAAGCCAACGGCTCCAGTCTTTACGCGGCGGTGTCAACGCCGGGGTACGGTCCCGTCGAATTGACCCCTTCCCCACGGTCGGCGATGGAACCGTCGGCCTTGGTCGATCAGGTCGCGCCGCCCGAACAAACCGGCGCGGGTTCCTTGCGCCCCACGTTGATCGTCGGCTTGGGCTACACGGGGCTGCGCGTTCTGCAGCGGTTCCGCAAAGGTCTCTCGGACCGCTACGGGCCGTCGGATAAGACGCCGCTGATTCGCACGCTTTACATCGACACCGATCCGGAGGCCCTGGCCTCTTCGACGACCGACCAAAGTTGGGCCGGGTTAGCGGGGCTTCGGGACGACGAGGTCTACCCCGCGAAATTGCACCGCGCGGCCCACTACTTGAAACCCCGCCTCAACGGTCGAACGCTGCTCGAAGGGTGGTTCGACCCGTCGTTGCTGTACCGGCTTCCGCGGAACCCCGTCACCTTGGGAATGCGGTTGTTTGGCCGACTCGCGTTTTGTGACCACTACCGAACGCTGGTTCACAAACTGCATTCCGAACTCGAAACCTGTCTGGACCCTCAGTCGATGATGCAGACGCAATTATCGACCGGGTTGCAAATGCAAACCAACCGCCCACGGGTCTACGTCGTGGCCGGTCTGGGTGGGGGCACCGGCAGTGGGATGTTCTTGGACATGGCCTATGCGTTGCGGATCCGACTCCGCCGATTGGGCTACACCAACCCGGAACTGATCGGGATTCTCTTAACGCCCCCGGATGTTCAATCAGGCGACATCACCCCGCAAGCCCAGGCCAATACTTACGCCGCCTTGACGGAGTTGCACCACTTCAATCGCTCGGAAACCGTGTTCAATGCCGTCTACGATGAACGCAGTACGCCGATCCGCGAAACGGACGCGCCGTTCTCACGTGTCTACCTCTTGCCGGGGATGAACCACTCGCTTTCGGCGTCGTCCAGTGGGTCCAGTTTAACGCCGGTTGCCACGACGAACCGGGGCAGCGGCACGCAATCGAATTTCACCACGCGCAGTCCCGGACAAATCAACCACCCGGCGCCCCGATCGTCCGGATCGTTACGGTTGACACCGAACACGCGCCGGTCCGGTTCGACCCTCGAACAGGAGCGGACGCCACCCGTCCGCAGGACGGACGCGGATGACCGGGACTGTACGACCCTGGCCGCCGATTACTTGCGGTTGCACCTGTTCACCCAACTCGGGCCACTGGTCGATAACGTCCGCCCGGCGCCGAGTGAGGACACACCCAACGCGCAAATTCAAACGTTCGGCATGACCCGGTTCAGTTGGCCGCGTGCGGAACTGGTCGCCCGAACGGCCCGAATCTTGGCGCCCGTTCTCGTCAACCATTGGGTCAGCCCGGACCCCGCACAAGTTCGGCAAGTGATTCCGGTTTGGGCCAACGAGCAGTGGAAACGCATCGGCCTGGAACCCGACCAACTGGCGGCCCACTTGACGCAGGCCGCCGACCAAGCGATGGGCCTCAGTGTCAAAGACGTGATCGCCAACGGCATCGAGCAATTGGCCCTCAAGCGGTGGCTGACGCGGTCGCCGGACCTCGGTAAGGCGGCGACGGTTCTCGACCAGTGGCAGAAAATTCTCGGCCGGCCCAACACGCCCGTCAGCCGCGGATCGGCCCCCTTGGAAGACGCCCTCGCCAACGCGGCGGACGAGCTGACGGACATGATTAAGGAGGAACTGACCACGTTGTTCCCGAGCTTGATTGAAACCCCGCTTTTCCGATTGGCGGGGACCGAAGAAGCGATCCGACAAGTGTTAGGTATCCTCGATCGAACCCGGATTCGCCACGAGCAAATCAGCACCGAACGGGAAGCGGAAGCGGGCCACGCAATCGACCAATTGTTGACCCACGTGAACTACCACAAGGGGATGCGGAAGCTCACGGCGAGCGAATTCGCCGATGCGGTGCGAAGCTACCCGCACGCCCAACACCAACAACTGTTGGCGAAAGCCGTGGTGCGGATTTGTCGCCAGTTGAAGGATTTCCTCGTCGCGCTGTTGTCCGAAGTGACCGGGTGTCGGCAACGGGTCGAGTTGTGCGTCCCGGAACTGACCGCCGACACGGACCTGATCGCCAACCCCCACCACGAACGGGAATTCCTACCCGCCGGGTGCGGCACCACGGAAGACGCGGTCCAAGTTTTCGTGCAGTCACTGACCGACGACGACCTCAACGACTTGGATCAACACGTGCAACAAGGCCTCGAACTGAAGTTCGGCGGGTTGTACCAAGCGTGCTTGAACACCACCGACGGCCACAGTGAGTTGCTGAAGGTGGTCCGGGAACAGACCCGTGCCTACCTCGACCACCGCCTCGGCGAAGTCGATCTGGCCGGGATGCTCTTCACCCATTTCGGCGCGAAGTCGAAAGCCTCAAGCGGGTTGCAGCACGCGTTTGAAGATGCCGCCCCGAAGTTGATCGGCAACGGCCCCTGGTCGTTGCGGGGGATCAACGTCTTCGTCGGTCCCACAGGTGACGGCGGCGACCCGATCCGCGACATCGCCGCCGACGCGCTGCCTGATGGCACAATTGACGCAACGACCCACGACGAAGTCGTGATCTACCGCGAGTACCCCGAGATTCCGCTGGTCGCCGTTTCGCAACTCGGCCCGTTGTGGTCGAACGCCTACCGGGCCGCCCCCGAATTGCAGCAAGTGACCCCGCACGCCCGCCTCGATGTCACCCACTGGTCGGACGTGGACGCACCCCACGACCAGTAACGCCGTCAGTTGTCGGCGAAGGCAAGGCCTGCGAACCGGCGACGACAGTCGCCTGGTTAAGACCGCCTGCCACGCTCGGGCGGTTTTTAACCAGGCGACTGTCGTCGCCGGTTCACTGGGAGCGTCGTCCTCCGTCGATTTGATGGGGCGACGAGGTTCTGCCCGGTTCAGGTGCATGTGTCCGCTAACACGTCTCACGAAAAGGCGTCGTGTTGGCGGCGGCGCTCGCTGGTGAATTCTTCGGTGGTACCACGCGCCACGATCTCGTACAGCGTGGCTTGTTTGTCGCCGTACTTTCGTAGGATGCGGCCAAGTCGTTGCACGTTTTCTTTGATCGTTCCACTTCCGGATAGCACGATGCCGACACTCGCGGCGGGCACGTCCACGCCTTCGTTCAGCACTTGGCTGGTGACCAGAATGGCGTATTCGCCGCTGTGGAAGCGTTCCAGAATCTGTTTGCGTTCCTTCATCTTCGTCTGGTGCGTAATCGCGGGGACCAAGTAGCGACGTGCGATCTGGTACACCGTGGCGTTGTCGGCGGTGAAGATCAAGAAGCGTTCCCCGGCGTGCTTGCGGAGCAGCTCTTCGAGTGCCAGAAACTTGCCGCTCGCGCTGCGTTCGATCTGCTTGAACTGCCGTTGCGCCCGCAACGCGGACATGCCTTCGGAACTGCGACTGGCGGTGAAAATGAACTTCTGCCACCCCGTCGGCCCGCTCAGGCTGACGCCCTGGTTGAGAAGTGTTTGCCGGAACGTCTGGTATTCTTCACGGCACCGGCGATACTCGGCGTCTTCTTCTGTCGTCAGGTCGATGTAAACCCGCTTCGTGCGATACTCCGCCAAGTAGTCCCCCGACAGTTCACTAATCTCGCGGCGGTACACGATCGGCCCGATAAGTTGCGGTAGGAGTGCGTCCATGCCATCCGCCCGTTCCGGCGTGGCAGTTAACCCGAGACGAAACGGGGCAAGGCTCGCCGTCGCCGCCATCTGGTAGGTCGCGCCGGGCAAGTGGTGTGCTTCATCGAACACCAAGAATCCGTACTTGTTGCCCCAGCGTTCGAGGTGAATGTACGCCGAGTCGTAGGTCGTCACCGTGATCGGCTTGAAGTCGTAATCCCCGCCGCCGACCGCACCGATTTCCGTTTTGAAGTAGCCTTCGAGTTGGTCGTACCACTGCCGCAACAGGTCCAGAGTTGGCGTGACAATCAAAGTGGGTCGGGCGACTTTTTCGATACACATCACTGCCAGAAACGTCTTTCCCGTCCCGGTCGGCAACACCACCGTGCCACGCCGCCCCGTCTTCCACCAGACCGCCAACCCCTCCGCCTGGTGCGGGTGCGGTTCCCGATCCGTATGAAGCTTCCATCCCGTCGGGACGTTCTCCCAACCGCGAGCGTGATCGGTGTACGGAATCTTGTCGCGCAAAAGGTGTTCAACAATGCTGCGGTAGTCAATCGCCTGCGCCCGGTACCGCAACGTGCGTTCGTCGTACTGCACCCCCGGCAACGTGGTGAAGTCGAACCCCGTCGGCCCGTCCCCGAGCAGAACAGTCCCGCGATCGTAGGTCAACAAAATCGGCGTGTCAGTAGCCATGCAGGGGATTATAGCCGATGCGGGAGACGAAATTTGTTCACATTTGTCGAAGACTGGTTTTCAACCACACCGGGGTTGTTCCCTTAGCCCAGGGTTGCGAACCGAAGGTCCGTTACCCTGGGAGGCTTCCGCCCTGGGAGGCTTCCGCCCTGGGAGGCATCCACCCCCAGGAAGTCGGTTGGGGTTGGGTGCGGGTTCCCAGGGTAACGGACCTCCGGCCCGCAATCCTGGGCTAAGGGAACAACCCCGTTGGGGTTGAAACCGAAGATCAATCGACAACCTTTCACCAACAAATGTGACACTTACCCGGCCACAAAGTAGAATTCAACACGTACTGATTTGCTCCGTGGTCCTCTGTAGTGGATACGCTTTTCGGAGCGGTTACTTCTCCGTGATGGGAAACATCGTCCGCAATTCTGCCGGGCGGGGGCGGCGGCCGTACTCGCAGATTTCAAACGCCTCGACGAACTCGACTTTCTTCGCCTGTCCGGCGTCGTAGAAGTCGGTCAACCGGGGTCGGAACCGATCCGCAACCTCTCGATTCCACGCGAGGTGGCCGATCCGGACTTCCTTCTGGCGTTTCGTCTTTCCCGCCGCGTCGGGCGGAATGAGGTGAGGCCCGCCCAACGCGCCGCCTTCAAAAAACTGCGACTCCAGGGCCTCGACGCACGCCATCTTCTTTTCAATCACACTGTCGATCGCGACGACCACGTCCGCCGTAAACGGGTTCGGTTTCAGAAACCGATCCGAGTAGTACAGAAAGACCGGGTTCGATTTCAGGGGTGCGACTTCGGGGACAAGAAACGGGACGGATACCATGTACGCGGCATCTTGCACAAGTATGCCGGTGTAACGGTGGTCCGGGTGGTAGTCGTTCGGTCGGGGTGAAATGACGACATCGGCCTTCCACTCGCGGATGAGGCGGGTAACCGTTTTGCGGTGTGCGAGCGTCGGCTCCAACTCGCCGTCGTGGATGTCGAGCACTTGTGTTTCGATCCCGAGAATGCGGGCACACGCTTCGACTTCGGCTTTCCGCCTAGCTGCAAGGGCTGGTCCCGACTGCTTCCAGTGGCCGATGTCGCCGTTCGTTACGGAGACGAATTTCACCTTGACGCCTTTCGCCGCCCATAGCGCCGCGACGCCACCGGCCTTCAATTCGCAATCGTCCGGGTGGGCACCAAAACAGATTACGCGGAGCGGCGGGTCGTCCGCACGGGTGGCGCAGGCACTGCCAAAGGCAATGACAAGAACCGTGATAGCGGCCAGTGATTTCATGATCGTTCACACCTGGGAACTGGGTCGAATGGTTTGTCCCACCGCTCAGTGGGCGTCGGCGCAGTTTCGCGTCTGCGGTGCCCACGGTCAACACATTTCCCGTTCCAATGGTGCGAGTCTGGATCAGCGCGAACGTCTTTGCCCGTCTCT
>JAYSXU010000637.1:0-1124 GCA_043716965.1 Fimbriiglobus sp. | reverse complement strand
TCTTGCCCTGATCGGCGTGCGGCGGCAGCGTGAACGCCCGCACCTTGGGCCGAACAGCTTCCGGACGAAACAGCGGTTTCCCGTCGATGGACATA
Organism: Fimbriiglobus sp.; assembly: GCA_043716965.1. Lineage (GTDB taxonomy): Bacteria > Planctomycetota > Planctomycetia > Gemmatales > Gemmataceae > Fimbriiglobus. The sequence goes on along the minus strand of JAYSXU010000637.1, from coordinate 1,029 downwards.
TTGCAACCCAATACAAATGCGGGCGATTCAACCGGGGCAGTGTACCGGCTTTGTCAGTCCGGCAACATCTGGTCTTCGTAGTTGCCGAAAAGCCTTCCCTGTACTTTCGGGGCAACGACTGACAATTCTTGAGTGATCCCGCGTCCAGCGGAACCATCCCCACCATCCCCACCATCGCAACTGTTCGCGGGTGGTTCTGGGGTGGGATGGTTGCGATGGTGGGCATGGTGGCCGCTACCTTTGGTACTCGCTTCGACCACAACCCAACGATTCTTACCGTGCGCCGAACTCGCCTTGTCGAGCATCTTCCCGCCGAAGTTGCGCCGGGCGAAGTGGCGGAACTTGTAGCCGAGCAACCGACCGCAAAGCTTGCCGCACAGTTCTTCGATGGCCGCGCGCATGTCGGCGATGGGTGCTGAACGTGACGAATCCTCCTTCAACCGCGTGACGATTTCCGCCGCTGTCATACCCCGGTTGTGGGTGTCGAGGTCGGCAAGTCCCGCGATGATTCCTTCCATCGCGTTGGCGTCGCGGTCGGCCATGCTTTGCAGTTGTTGCCGGGTATCACCGGGGTCGGGTAATCCGGCGAAGACGACCGCTTCCCGAACCACACTTGACCACTGCTCGAAGGAACCCCACGGCTTCAAACCGTGCTTCGGTTTCCCCGCCACAACCCAACCGCGAAGAATCGTCAGCGCGGCCGCCAACAGTTTCCCGCGATTCTGAAGCACGTGGCCACGCAAGTCTTGGTGCGTCACATCGTCGCGGGTTTCCGGGCGTTCCTTCTCCGATTCCAAGCGGATGTGACAGACCCGCCGGGACGTGTCCGCGCCGAGTTGGACGTTGATCCCGGTGGCGAACCACGTCACGTTCAACGGGCCGCAGTAGCCGCGGTTCACGCCCAAGAGACGGTCTTTCCACGTGTCCGTTGTCAGGGCCATGTCAAGAACGTCGTTCCCCACCGCACCGGCCAAGTTGTCGAGCAACACCAGCCGTTCCCCTTCGACGGCCAGCGTCGTGATTTTCTTG
>JAYSXU010000636.1:0-10339 GCA_043716965.1 Fimbriiglobus sp. | reverse complement strand
CTGTGATGGCCGTGACCTCGATCGCCTAGACGGGTTGCCGGTTGCCACAAGCGATACTGTGCGGGTCGGGTTGATTGCGACCTATGCCAATTGGAAAGGGCATACGGTTTTTTTGGAAGCGTTGGCGAAGTTGGGACCGGAAGCGGGGACCGTGCGCGGGTACATCATCGGCGGGCCGATTTATTCGACTGCGGGTTCCCAAGTCACGCGACTGGAGTTGGAACAACGGGTCGTTGAACTCGGCCTTTCTGGGCGTGTTGGTTTTGTCCCGTTTCAATCCGACCCGGTCCCGGTGTATCAGATGCTTGATGTTGTGGTTCATGCCAGCACCCGCCCGGAACCCTTTGGTCTGACGATCGCCGAAGCCATGAGTTGCGGCAAACCCGTCATCGTGGCTGCCGCCGGCGGCGCCGTTGAACTGTTCACACCGGGCTATGATGCCATCGGGCACGAACCCGGCAACGTGGCCCAACTGGCAGACGCCATTTCGACACTCACGTCCAACCCGCAACTCCGTAGCCAACTCGGCACCAACGCCCGGCAAACCGCGATCACACGATTCAGCCTCAGCCGCTTCGGCAAACAAATGGTCGAGTTGTATCAGGACGTGTTGGCGGCTCAGTGAATTGGACCCGAGCGCAGCACAAGGGTTGTGCCGATAAGTTCGATTCACCGTCCGGAAATCCGGTTGCCGGTCCCGCGATGCAGTTGCAGGCAAACTGTAAGACTCGTGATGATTGCGGAAACGCTACGAACCCTTCTTTGGAGCAAAAACCATGTTGCGTGTTATTGGTGGAGTGGTACTTGGGTATGTCGTGATGGTGTTAGCCATGTTCGGCGGGCTAACGGCACTTTACCTGATACTCGGGGCGGACGCGACCTTTGAACCGGGCACGTACCTCCCAACAAATACGTGGCTCATTCCGCAATTCGTGGTCATGTTCTTGGCGGCAGCAATCGGCGGCTACGTGGCGATGGTCATTGGCCGGACCCGCAGCACGATGATTGCTTTGGTCGTTGTCATTGCGGTGTTGGGCGTCGTGTCCGGCTACTTTGAAATGACCGCTGCAACACCCAATCCGGGAGCGCGGGGTGGGGATGTCGGCAACATGGAAGCGATGATGAAAGCGCAACAGCCCGATTGGGCACCGCTCTTGAAGCCGGTGGTTGGTATCTTGGGCGTGCTGGTTGGATGCCGAACTCGCCGAAGCGGGTGAACGGGAACCCATGTACTTCAATTCAACGTCGTACAAAGTGCTTGAGTGTATCCAGCGACTGACAAACGCGGCAGTTTTTTGCCCTGAAAGGGCAACGGGTTGTAGCCGCGGGTGGAGCGAAGCGGAACCCGTGGGCCGCGACACCCTGTTGTCACTCGGCCTGAAGGGGCGAAGGGATTCCTCTGCCCCTTCAGGGCAGTTGTGTTGTGGGATACGGTTCCACGGGTTGCGCGAAGCGCTCCACCCGTGGCTACATTCCGTGACCCCTATCGGGGCCATCAAGCGTGCAGTTGTCAACGACCAACTCTTGTTAGGCGCACCCTTACAAATCGGTGCGGAATCGGCCGGCCAGGACGTGGCCGGTCTGATCCTTACCGGCGCGGATCAACCGAAAGAGAATCGCCCAGGACGCGGCGAAGGGGATTTCCGGGAACACCGCGTACACATACGCGGTCTCCGCCGAGGTCTGGGACTGACAGGACAAGCCGCCGAAGGAAATGTCCCGCGTTCGGGCCGGGAATGATTGGCCGACGACGCCATCGTTCGTGAGCGGGTACAGCTTCATCGCGTACCCCGTCGGCACCCGAATCGTCTTCCGGCGGTCGTCGGTGTTTTGGAAAACCCCCCGAACTTCGTCGAGCATTTCCGGCAGGAGTTGCTCCGCACACCGGATCAACGTCGCGTCCGGTTCGCCGAAGATGCGCCCGATTAGCCGCGACTCGCCGATTAACCCGTTGCCCAGCGACGGCAGTTTGACGAACACTTCGAGGCCGCTTTTCTTCGCGGAGAAGCGGTCCCAAAACCCAGCGGCGTTGTACCGGCGGACTAGAAATTCGGTCGGCGAGAGTTCGTGAATCTCCGCCTTCCAGCTTTCGCGCAAGAGTTCGAGTTTGATTTTAGCGACACCCGACATCGGTCGAATCGGGAACGACGACAGCCACGTCCCGTCCAGTTGCCGCGCGGCCTGCCCGACGTTCTTGGGCAGTTCGCCGTCCGGGCAGGCGTTCAACACGATGGTCTCGATCAAGGTGGTCGCATCGGGTGCGATGAAACGAGCCGACCGTTGGGCCGTCAAGTGCGAGGCCGGGAGTACGGACCAAATCCGCGGCAGGTGGATTTCCCGTGGCGCCGGCGCCGGCGTCATCTCCACGAGGTCAAGAATCGTGTCTTTGACGGACTGCGTGGGCTTGCGCGGCACGATCTGTTGCGCGCGGTTCGCCTGGGTGGTCAGTTGGGGGTACATCGAGGCCGGCGGGGGGGTCATCTGCCCGGTCAAGGAACTCGGGTCCAACCCCGCCCGATTCACCGGCGTTGCCGGGATGTCAAAATCGACCTGCGAGCGGTTCATTCGACTGTGGCGAATTTCGAGGCTGGTTTTGCGTTCCGGGATGGCCGGCGACCACGTTTCGTGGGCCGCTTGGATGGCCGGACCGAGCATCAGGTTCCGAATGAACTCCGTACACGAGCTAAAGCGGTCCGTCGGGGCCTTTGACAACGCCCGTGCCACGCTCGCCCGGTCTTCGTTCGGTAGCGGCGACAAGTCGGGAGCGGCGGAGACGTGTTGCAGCATCATTTGCTGGGCGTTCTTCGCCGGGTACGGAAATTTGCCCGTGAGTAATTCTTGATACACCAGCGCCAGACAGTACTGGTCCGAACGCGGATCGACCCGGCCGTGCAGAATTTCGGGAGCGACATACCGTGGCGTGAGTCCTCGGTTTTCACCGGGATGACTCACCGACAACTCGTGCCGCCGGACCAAGCCGAAGTCCCCGACTTTGACACGCTCGCAGACCAGAAACAAGTTGGCGGGTTTGATGTCCAAGTGTTGCAAGCTGTGCTTGCTCGAGATGTGGTCGAGCATCTCGGCGGCGTCGGCGAGGTACCCGAGTAACTCTTCACGGGGAATGCCGGTGTACCCTTTGGTTTGGTACGTCAGGTACCGATCTTGGAGTTGCTCGTCGGCAAGTTCCATCACCATGATGAGTTCGTCGCGTTGCAACTCGACCCGTTCGAGGGTCAACAAAAAGGGGTGCCGAATTCGCTTGATCGCCTCGAACGCTTCAAACTCTTGCAACAAAGACGCATTACCATTGTCGGCGTCGGCGGCGACAAATTTGATCGCCTTGTGCAGGCCGCCCGGCGCCTCGCACTTCCACACTTCCCCGAAGCCGCCGCGCCCGAGCGGCGCGATCAAGTGGTACCCCGGCAGCGATTCTTCCCCCGCCGTTTTGCGGTACGGGCGCTCCAGCGAAGGGGCAGGTATTGTGGTAGGTCGCACTGCACTACGTCTTTCAATGAGTGGGACACGACGACGACTCGTGTTCTGATGTCACGAGTGTAGACCACAATTCCGGAATAAGCCGGAGAAATGGGTCCGCAAAGTGGGGAGAATCGGGGGGGGTCCACCGGGCCTGCAAGTTTGCGCGGGGGTCAAAATAAAAATGTTTACCACAGCGACGCAGAGGGACAGAGAAAACCAAAACAGTTTGAACGGATTCCACTGTCCCTCTGTGCCCCTGTGGTAAAACTGCTTTTCCGACGGTCAGAGAATTTGGTGACGCCCTACTTTTTCGCCTTCAGCAGTTCAAGATGCACGTTGGCGATGTCCCACATGTAATGGCTGATGACGTACTTCTGCACGGCGGGCGTGAGGTGTTCGACGACTTTTTTCGCGTCGCCTTCGGCTTCGTAGTACAGGGCCACGTACAAGTTCGCGTAGAACCGGGCTTCCTTGCCGGCGTCCGTATCGGCGGGAATTTTCTCGGCAGCGGCGATCACGTCCGTCGGTTGTAGTTTGCCCGCGTACAGCTTTTGAATCTCCGCCATCGGCACCCGCGAATCGCGGGTCACCACGATGAGGTCCGCGCGGGCTTTCTCTTTCCCGACGACTTTCACGTTACACAGGTAATGCCACGCGGCGTTCTCCACGTCTTCGGGGTTGGCACGCTTGTGGGTCTCGAACTGCTTGACGCCCTCCGCGTGTTGGCCGGTGTAGTACAGGGCAATCCCCCGCCGCCAGTGTTCCGGCGCGATCTCGGGTTTCATCGCCAGGACTTTGTCAAAGTCGGCCACGGCGTCTTTGAACTTCCCCAACTTCAAATTGGCATCGCCCCGGCTGTCATACGCCCGGAGTGAGTTCGGGTTGATCTCGATCACCCCGGTGAACGCCTTCACCGCTGCGGCCTGATCGCGCAATTGACTACACGCCATACCGAGCAACATCCGTGGTTCTTCCCGCTTCGGCTCCGCTTCGACGGCGGCGGTCGCATGGTCGCGGGCCGCCTTGTAATCGCGCTTGCGGTACGCTTCTTCAGCTTTCTTGAATGCGGAATCGTCCGCCAGGGTGAACGGCGTGATGGCGATGGCCAGCACGACGATGATGATCCACTTCTTCCGCATGGGTCTGCTCCTTGTATGGACTGCCCACCCATTATCATGGGTGGGCTTTGGGTTGAAACTGATCCTGACAAAGCCCTCCCATGACAATGGGTGGGCGACATCTGCATGCCTCAAACACGATCCTACGCCACGCGGAAACTGCTGACAACGCGGACGGTTCGAGTTCCCTGCCTATAATCGCTTCATCATTCCCCGACCTCTGACATTCCCGAAAGGAAACGCGGATGGAAAAGAAGAACATGTTACAGGTGCTGGTCCCGGCGGCGGCGGCGGCGGCGGTCGTGGTGCTGATTGGTGCGCTCATTGCCATGAGCGATTGGAACACCCCGGCCAAGGACAAACCGAAACCCGCCGCCGGTGCCGCCACCAAAGGCGCCAGTGTGGACCAAGCCGACATGAACGAAAGCGGCATGTCGGCCACAATACCAGACGTCAATGTCGCCGACTGGAAGCCGCAATCGAACGGCATGAAAACCTGGGATGTTGTTGAAGGGACCGGCGAGCCGTGCCCGTCCGGGGCCACCGTCAACATCCACTACACCGGCTGGACGACGAGCGGCTTGCAGTTCGACGGCACCCGAGGAAAAGCCCCCGCAAACTTTCCGCTTGGTAATCTGATCCAAGGCTGGCAAGTCGGCATTCCGGGGATGAAACCCGGTGGCATTCGCCGCCTGTCCATCCCCGGCGATCTCGGGTATGGTGCGCGGGGTAGCCCGCCAAACATCGGCCCGAACGCCACGCTGATTTTTGAAATCAAGATGTTGGGCTATAAACTACAGCTTTAGGTTGGAACTGCCTCGAACCCCTGTGAAAGGATTACTTCATGTTGACCCTGTGGACCCTCCGCGTCGTGCTGCTGCTCGCCGTGGTGATGGTGACCGCGATGATGTCGTCACCGGCGACTGCCGACGACAAGGACAAGAAAGACGACCCCTACAAGTTGCCGCCGCTCGACGCCAAAGAGTGGAAGAAGCAAGCCAGCGGTCTCGAAATTTGGGACGTGAAAACCGGCCAAGGCGACGAAGTGAAGACGGGCGAGACCGTCACCATTCACTACACCGGCTGGACGCTCGACGGCAACATCTTCGACAGCAGCCGCAAACGGGATAAGGTCGCAACCTTCCCGTTACCCAACCTGATTAAAGGTTGGCAAGAAGGCATCCCCGGCATGAAAGCCGGTGGCGTGCGGCGGTTGAAAATCCCCGGCAATCTCGCGTATGGCGAGAAGGGCGGCGCGGGCGGGAAGATTCCGCCAAATGCCACTCTGATTTTCGAGATCGAACTGTTTGAAGACCCGTTCAAACTGCCCGACCTGAAGGCCAAAGAGTGGGAGAAGCACGCCAACGGCATCCGCACGTGGGATGTGGTCAAAGGCACGGGCGACGAAGTCAAACCGGGCGACACGGTGACGATCCACTACACCGGCTGGACACTGGATGGCAAAGTGTTCGACAGCAGTAAAAAAGGCCGGGGACAACCCGCCACCTTCCCACTAGCGAACCTCATCAAAGGGTGGCAGGTGATGGTGCCGGGGATGAAAGTCGGCGGCACCCGTCGCATGGAACTGCCGCCCGAGTTCGCCTACGGCGATGACGGCAGCCCACCCGACATCCCCGCGAAAGCCACGCTGGTGTTCGAGATTGAAGTGAAAGCAACCAAGAAGTAATCAACCCGACCAAAGCCCACGAATGATAATTCGTGGGCTTTATGTGTAGTCGCGCCGCGCACCATACTCCACAACCGCGTCTTCCTGTTCCAGCGTCTCGATCGAACCGGGGCGCATCTCGCGGACCCGTTCGATGGCCTGCTGGGGGTGCATCCCGTTGGCCACGAAATACGCCGCCAAGATCGTCCCGGTCCGCCCCTTCCCCGCCGCACAATGGACGGCCACGCCCATCCCGGTTTTCTTCGCGCGGTTCATCGTCTCGACGCACAGATCAAATTGCCGCGTGCTGGGTGCGGTCATGTCCTGGATCGGCACGTGAACGGACAGCAACCCCGCTTCGTTAATCCACCGCCGTTGCGGCGGATCTTCCGTGAGCGAGATCAAAACCTCGACGCCGTTCTTGCGAAGCCACGTGAAGTCGTCCGCCGACTCCGGCATTGCCAGGGCCGCAAGGTGAGGTTTATCGACCCAACTGAACCCAGGCGGCATGGCTTACCCCGATCAACTCGTTCGTAGAAGCTTTAAGCCCCATTGTACGCGCAGACGGTTCGCTTCTTGCCACAACTTGGGATTGGATTGCAGAAACTCAATCAGGTTCCCGGTTGAAAGTCCCAGGAGTTCGGCAGTCGTGCTGACCTGCGCTTGGGTGGCCGCCAACACGTCCAACACGACGCCCGCCACCGGCCAGAACGCCGCGGCTTTCGCCGTGAGGTGCAAGCGCCCGTCTTGGCCGCGCACGCCGACGAAATCAGGGTGCGTGGCGAGGTGTTCCGGCGTGAGCGTGTCAACAGGAAGCGGATCGCGGAGGTGGAGGAAAAGTGCTTGGCGAAGTCGTTTCAAAGCTTTCGCTTTGTTCTCGTGTTGCGAGCGGCTTTCTTCCGCAATCACAAGCAATCCGGACGGCAGGTGTCGCAAGCGCACCGCCGAACTGGTCTTGTTCCGCTTTTGCCCGCCCGGACCACTCGCCCGGTACGTGTCCACTTCACACTGTGCCAGCAGTTGGTCTTCGGTCAGGTTCGACCACACCGCACGGGAACTGCGGATCGGGAGTTCCGTAACGCCAATCCGCAGGTCACCATCCGGCTTGGTCATTACACGTCCAGCTTCCACGGGCCACGCATGTCGCGGCTCTTCATCTTGTTGCCGAGTTCGGCGTTGGCGCCCGTGAACGTGTGCGTCTTCGGATCCCAGGTGAAGGCTTTGCCGGTTTGCAGCGCGATCACGCCCAGGTGGCACACGATCACCGACCCGCCGCCCACGCCGACGTGCGCGATCGGCAGTTCACGGGTCTTCACGCAATCAATGAAGTTGCCCATGTGGTCCGTCGGGCGGGTCGGGTGCAACTTCGGGTCGTCCTTCAGAGGCTCGCTGAGAATCTTCGCGTCGCTGGCAAGAATCTGGCCGCGACTGACGAACACGGTGCCGGTTTCGCCGAAGATCATCACGCCGTTTTCGTTCCCGTTCACGACTTCGATCGTGGTTTCGGTCGTCTTGCGGACGTCCTTCTCGACTTCAACATCGCCTTCCTTGACCTTCTCTTTGACGGTGACCGTCTTGCGCTGCATCGGCGGCTTGCCGTCGGCGCGAACCAGCCCCTTCACGTCGGTGCCGCGACCGTCCATTGCAATGACCTTGGCGCCGTCAGCGTAGGTGTACTGCACCTTGAACGTCTTGTGGCAGTTGTACCCGTCGCCACTTTCGAGCGGCTTTTCTGCGTCGAGAATTTCGATCCCGACAGGTCCGCTGCCGTCCATCCCGAGGCACCATTGTGCAATGTCGATGTGGTGAGCGCCCCAGTCGGTCATCTTGCCGCCACTGTAGTCGTACCACCAGCGGAATTCGTAGTGGCAGTTCGTGTTGGCACCCTGCTTGCGGTACGGCACTTTCTTAGTCGGCCCGAGCCACATGTCCCAATCAAGACCTTCCGGCACGGGCGCTTCGGCGATCGGTCCACTGACGGGGTTACCGCCGATGCGACACTCGATGAGCTTCACCTTACCGATGCGACCGGCGCGAACGACTTCGGCGGCGAGACGGAACATGCCGCCCATTTCGGACCGCTGTTGGCTACCGGTTTGCAGCACTTTGCCGGTTTCCTTGACCACCCGTTGCAGCGCCAGCGATTCTTCAATCGTCAGCGTCAGCGGCTTTTCGCAGTACACGTCTTTACCCTTGCGCAGGGCTTCAATGGCCACGAGTGCGTGCCAGTGGTCCGGGGTGGCCACGACAATGGCGTCGAGGGACTTGTCGTCCGTGATCCGGCGGAAGTCGGCGTAGGTCTTGGCTTCGTAGCCGTCCTTCTTGAAGATTTCAGCGGCGCGCTTCAGGTGGTTTTCATCGACATCACAAACCGCGACGTGCTGGGTTTGCTTGAACTTCTTCGTGCCGCCGTAGACCTGTAATGCGCGACTTTGCGGGCTACCCATCCCGATCCAGCCGAAGTTGAGCTTGTCGTTGGCGGCGACCTTCTTGGTGGCCACGGCCCGAACGACTTCATCGGCGCCATGCACTTCTTTCGCGTACCACAATGGCAACCCGGCTGCCGTCATTCCAGCAAGCGACTTCTGCATAAAGCCCCGGCGAGAGAGATTTCCGCGCTCCAACATGATCTGATCCTCAGGAAAGGTCAACCGGCAAAGGGGAAAGGCCCGCAAACTGTTGCACATCTTACCGCGCCACAATCCGAGTGCCAGTGGCTGGCGTTTTGAAAGCGGGGACCGCATCGCTGATAGGTGAGCATTACGAAAGGGGGTGGAAAATTTGCAGACCGGGTTTTCTACCCCAACGGGGTTGTTCCCTTAGCCCAGGGTTGCGGACCGAAGGGCCGTTACCCTGGGAGGCAGCACCCAGCCCCAACCGACTTCCTGGGGATGGGTGCTGCCTCCCAGGGTAATCGTCGCAGAGCCTCCTCAACCCTGGGCTAAGGGAACAACCCCGTTGGGGTAGAAAACGAAGATACCCAGGCAAACTTCCGCCAACAAATCTGCCGCTGACCCATCGCGGATAGACTATCCCGGTGTCACTCTTCCCTCCTCTGGAGTTCACCCCATGTCGCTGTTCCGGTTTTGCGTCATCGTGTTCATCATGCCGCTGTTGGGCAACACTGTCTTCGCGCAGGAGGCGAAGCCGACGCTATTCATCGTGGGTGATTCGACCGTCAAGACCGGGACCAAAGGCCAACAAGGTTGGGGCGACCCGATTATCGCGTTGTTCGATCCGGCCAAGATCACCGTCGAAAACCACGCGATCGGGGGGCGGAGTAGCCGGACGTATCAGACCGAGGGGCGGTGGGACAAAATTCTGAACAAAGCCAAGCCGGGCGACTTCGTGCTCATTCAAATGGGCCACAACGACGGCGGCGCCCTGGATGATGCGGCGCGGGCGCGGGGATCGATCCGGGGCATCGGTGAGGAGACCCGCGAGATTGACAACCCGATCACGAAGACGAAAGAAATCGTCCACACCTACGGTTGGTACCTGCGGAAGTACATCACCGATGCGCGGGCTAAGAAGATGATCCCGATTCTGCTATCGCCGATTCCGCATTGCCCACAAAAGCCAGTCGAAGCCGACACCGCCGAGAAGAACCAGTACGTCGGGTTTGCTGAAGACGTGGCCAAGGCCGAGTCGGTGCCGTTCGTGAATTTGAACAAGCTCGTGATGACGCACTACGCCACGCTCACGCCCGCCACGATCAAAGAAACCTACTTCACCCCCGCCGACAACACGCACACCAGCCCCGCCGGCGCGACGCAAAACGCGGTCGAAGTCGTGGCCGGATTGCGGGGTTTGACGGGTTGCCGATTGAAAGAATACTTGTTGCCGTAACCGATTGAGATCGGCAATGGGGTGTTGATCTGGGGGAGCATTGCAGAAGCCGGTGGAATATTGTTTTAAGCTTGGTGGCCCTGTAGGGGCCAAGGAGTGTAGCCACGGGTGGAGCGCTTCGCGCAACCCGTGGACCGTGACTTCACTACTGAACCGCCCTGAAGGGGCGGGGGATTCCTTCGCCCCTCCAGGGCGAGTGACAACAGGGTGTCACGGTCCACGGGTTACG
>JAYSXU010000635.1:0-10339 GCA_043716965.1 Fimbriiglobus sp. | reverse complement strand
GACAAAGCACTAGCCGGGTACGGCCCGCTCGTGATGTTGGCATCACCCGATGCGGTCCAGGACGTGTTCCGGGGCGACCTACATGTTCTGCATTCCGGCGAAGGAAACGAATTCGCAACTAGCATCGTCGGCAAAAACTCGGTACTCGTGTTGGACGACGAACCCCACGCCCGGCAACGTCGGGTTCTGCTGCCGCCGCTCAAAGGGGAGCGGATGCGGTCGTTCTTTGACGCGATGCAGGGTGCGACGACCGACGCCGTTCGTGGGTGGGCCGTCGGCCAAACCCTCGCGATGATCGAGCCGATGCAGGAAATTACGCTCCGAGTGATGTTACAAGTCGTGTTAGGTATGAAGCCGGGCGACCAACTCCGGGATGTCGCCGACAAGGTGCGCCGGGTGATTGAACTCACACGTGGCCGGTACGGGTTGATTCTGGTCAAGGTTCTCCCGGTGGCGTGGTTGCAACGAAATCGGTGGTTGCCGTTCCACCAACGCATGCACGACTTGGACACCGCCCTATTCGCGTTCATTCAACAGGTTCGGGACAAGCCGGTTTCCGACCGCGGCGAGTCGGTCCTGGTTGACCTGTTGGCCGCGACCCACGAGGACGGCAGGTCACTGAGCAACCAGGAAATTCGGGACGCCGTGGTGACAGTGATTTTCGCCGGCCACGACATCACCGCCGTGGCGTTGAGTTGGGCGATGGAGCAAATCGTTCCACGGACCGACGTGGCGGTGCGAATCCATGAGGAGTACGAACGGGTCACGCGCGGTGCCCCATTGCGGGCGGACCAGGTGCCCCAACTGGAGTATCTCGACGCCGCGATTCGTGAGAGTTTAAGAGTCCGGACGATCCTGCCGTTCGTGGTACGAAAGACCAAGGCCCGGTTCACCGCCGGCGACCGCGAGTATCCACCCGGCATCTTGCTGTGTCCTTGCAACCACCTCGTTCACCAGCGGGAAGACCTATACCCCGATCCCGCGAAATACCGCCCCGAACGATTCTTGGAACGGCGCTACGCAGCCCATGACTGGTTCCCGTTCGGCGGCGGCAGCCGGATGTGCTTGGGGATCGCGTTCGCACTTTATGAAATGAAAGTCGTCCTGAGCATGCTCTTCGCCGCCGTCCGCTTTGCCCGACCGACCGGAAGTCGGTCCGAACCTGTCCGCCGTGGGATCGCACTGGCCCCGCACGACAGCACGCGAGTCACCGTGGTCGAAAAACCGACACCGGGGTGATCCGAATTCCGAAAGATTGTAGATCAGCGTGTTATGTTCACCAATACAAGATAAATGCCTGATGATTGGCAGGATAATTCCATCAGGCTACGAAAACGGTTGAAAATTCGACGCGATTTAGGAACGCATGCAACAACCAATTCGGGTGCCATACCACCAAAACGTCTATGACCTACTCAACTTGATACCACAAGTGTCCGCTGTTGCTGATCGAATGATCCGGACTCATGAGCATCGTCACCACGCATTGCCTGCGGCAGTGCGCGAGTGGTATTGCGTCCGCAACATTGTGCCACTCACAAGCCGCCATATAGCACGACCCAGTCTCTGGTCTCAGTACAGCAACATGGACTGTCCGTTGCCATTGAATATCGTACTTCGCCAGGTAGCAAAGATTGACGACCGTCCCGCTGGGCGACTTTTACGCATCATGGGTGAGTGCCAGAACGTTGGGGATTGGCGTGTCGAGTTCAACGGCACCGACGACCCACCAGTTTGGAGTTACGACCCGTGGCATCGCAACCCTGGTCAAGAATATTTGTTGGCATCCGATACCTTCTCCGGGTTCGTGTGGAACTGGATCGCACAGTTCCATCAATTCTACAAACTACATTCTCCGCTTCCTGGACAGCATTACTTGACGGAATACTGGGCAGCCGGAAACGAGGTATTGTGTCCGGCTAGCATCATAAGGCAACTGACTGAACAGTACAGCAAGCCTGATGTCAGAGAAACCGGACTCGGTACGATGTGTCATACTTTTCAGTTGACGACGGGTGTAGTACGAGTAACCTTTGCCAACTTGAATGCCCTTGTCCTCCAGAGTTCGTGGTGGGTGTTCGCTGAGAAGAAGTCAGAATTCCGACAGATCATGCGATCTCTATCCAAATTGGGCCTGCCTGTGAAGAACTGGCGGAAATCCAGCGAGGATTGTGATGGTCGGCGAAATGGTGCCTCGCGTTAAGCTTTCCTCGACGGGGGAGTGGCAATGCTTGGAAATTGAATTGAATTACAGGTCGGATCGTAGTACACCGCAGCTACGAAGATTTGGTTGGCACATCTTAAACAGTCTTTCACGTTCATTACATGATTTGATGTCACATTTCTGGATTACCAAATTCCGTGATTCTTCAGGCAACTCTCATCACTCATCGGTAGAATTCTGCCAGTTCCCTATCCGTCGAAAACCCTTCAGGTGCTGACTATGCGATATCTCGTCATTTCCCCAACCCGGCGGCTGTTTCTTGGTTCAGCAGCCATGACGTTGTCGATGTACACCGTTCGCGGCGCGTTTGCGGAAGAGTTAGTCAAAACTCCGAAACAAACCGAAGGGCCGTTCTACCCGACGAAGCTTCCGCTTGATACGGACAACGACCTCATCGTCGTTAACGATGCCATCACCCCAGCCGTCGGGGAGATCACGCACCTGACAGGCAAAATTATGGATGCGGCTGGCAACGCGGTCAAAAATGCGGTGGTCGAAATCTGGCAGTGCGACCAGAACGGTGCGTACTTGCACCAGGGCAGTGATAACGGCGGCAAGCGGGACAAAAACTTCCAAGGCTTCGGACGGTTCGTAACGAGTTCTACCGGCGAGTATTACTTCCGCACCATCAAGCCCGTCGCGTACCCCGGTCGCACCCCGCACATTCACTTCAAGATCAAACGCGGCAGCAAGGAATTGTTGACGACGCAATGCTACATCAAAGGCGACAAGGGCAACGACCGCGATGGCGTCCTCAAGGGCATCCGCGACGAGAAAGCCCGCGAATCCGTACTAGTCGCGTTTGTGCCAGTTAAAGACTCCAAGATCGCGGAGTTGGCCGCCAACTTCAACATCGTGTTGGGACTCACACCGGAAGCGAAATGATCGCGTGAATCCTTGTCGGCGTTCTTTGATTTCAACCCCACCTTGGTTGTTCGATTAGCCCAGGTGGGGTTGAAAACCAAATCGGCCCATTCCCCAGAAAAATTCGATTCCCCACCCCCGCCGATTCTGCTATTCTTCAACTCAGTCATGCCAACCGAACATCGCACCTCGTGCGGTGTCCCCGCCGGATGCTCATTTCATGCTCAATGTACTCGGCTCATCGTCTCGTTTGTGTGACGGCATTTCACGCCGGTCGGTGTTGAAGATCGGGGCGTTAGGACTTGGCGCTGGTGGGTTGACGCTGCCCCGGCTCTTGGCCGCTGAGTCGAAAGCCGGGGTTCGCAAGTCGCACAAGTCGGTCATCATGATTTACTTGACGGGTGGACTGGCCCACCAGGACACGTTTGATTTGAAGCCCGATGCGCCGGCGGAAGTTCGCGGCGAGTTCAAACCGATCCGCACGAATGTCCCTGGGATTCAGTTCGGTGAACACCTCCCGATGCTGGCCCAGTGTGCGGATAAGCTCATTGTGCTTCGTTCGCTGGTCGGGCAAAAGGACGAACACAGTAGCTGGCAGAGCTACACCGGCATGACGATGGATGCTGCCAAGCGTGAACAAAAACCGCACTTCGGCAGTGTCGTCGCACGGCTCCAAGGGCAGACCGATCCAATCATCCCGGCGTTCGTTGATTTGTCACCAACGATGCATCACAAGCCGTACAACACGCCCGGCCCGGCCATGCTTGGCCGCAGCGTGGCCCCGGTCAAAATGGAAGGGGACGAAGTCGCGGTGATGAGGTCGTTGTCCGTTTCAGCCGACCGCTTGTCGGACCGGAAGACACTGTTGGAACAGATGGACGCCTTCAAGCGGGCGTCCGTGCAGTCCAACGCGATCTCGGCGGATACATCGCATGACCGGGCTTTTGAAGTGCTGACTTCCAGCAAATTGGTCGATGCCCTCGACGTGACCAAAGAACCGCCCTCGGTCCGCGATCGCTACGGCAAAGGCAGCGTGAAGCACCTGGGTGACGGTGCCCCGATGTGGAACGATCAACTCTTGATGGCCCGCCGGTTGGTCGAAGCGGGGTGTCGTGTCGTGACGGTGGCATACGGATTCTGGGACACGCACGGGAGCAATTTCAACTACTTGAAACAACACCTGCCGCTGTTCGATCGCGGCCTCTCGGCCCTCATTGAAGACTTGTATATGCGCGGGATGGACGAAGACTGCACGGTGGTCGTCTGGGGCGAATTTGGCCGGACGCCGAAGATTAACAAGGACGGCGGACGAGATCACTGGTCACGGGTCAACTCCGCACTGCTGGCGGGTGGCGGGATGCGAACTGGGCAAGTGATTGGCACGACCGATTCGATCGCAGGCGACGCCAAGAACGACCCGATCCCCTACGCCAACGTCCTCGCCACCGTATACCACAACCTCGGCCTCGACCCGCATGGCATGGTCTACGACGTGTCGAACCGCCCGAACCCGATTCTCCCGAGCACCGCACAGGTGATCGATAAAGTTTACTAGAACGGCCTTGTCCGGGGCACGGCTTTATGACGTTGAGGGAACCGTAATCAGGCGGCACCCAGAATTGCTTTCTGGGTGCCCTCCCGTTGAACACACGGATGATGTGGCTAGATCCCGCTTCTACTTTTGGACGAGTTGTACGAAACATTACCCTCGCAAAAGTAGCCGGTTGCGCGGGCAGGACTACGCCAGTTTCTCGATCAGCAAAGAGGCGTTCACGTTTGTCTGCGTCCCCCCGGCCAGGGTCTGGAGCGTCACGGCTGCGGCCGACGAGTGGTTCACCAGTGTTAAGGTATCGTTGGCCGAAACGGTGATGATTGCCTGCCCGTCGTTTTGTTGCGTCCCGGCACCACTTCCGTACCCCGTTCCAGGAACCGCGGCACCGTTAATAAACAGCGCGAATTGGCCCGGTTCGACGCCCGAGACCGAGTACCGAATCGAGTAAATTCCCGAACTCGTAAACACGACCCCTGGGTTGTTCGGGGCGTGGGTGATTCCGAGCAGCGGCCCGTTTAGATCGAACGCGATTGGTGATTCAATCGCAACCACTTCGGCGGCATCATTGTAGATGTACCCGTATGCGGACAGCCCGCCCGCTGGCCCGGTCGGGCCAGTGGGTCCAGTTGCTCCCGTCGCGCCAGTGGGTCCGGTCGGCCCCACTGGACCAGTCGTCCCCGTCGGGCCGGTCAGACCAGTTGCCCCTGTAGGACCTGCTGGGCCTGTAGCGCCTATAGGTCCAGTCGGCCCCGCTGGCCCCGACGGACCTGTGTTCCCAGTTAGACCTGTTGGTCCGACGGGGCCTGTTGCCCCAGTCGGGCCTGATGGTCCGACGGGGCCTGTCGCACCCGTTATACCCGTCAGCCCTGTCGCGCCCGTTGGACCGACCACTCCTTGGGGACCGGCCGGTCCGGTCGCCCCCGCCGGTCCAACCGGCCCCGTGTCGCCGATCGCGCCCATGACGCCTTGGGGACCAGCCGAGCCGGCCGGGCCCGTCTCACCGATCGGTCCTGCGGGGCCACCCGGTCCTGCGGGCCCACCCGGACCGATTGGTCCCGTCGGACCGACTGGTCCCGTCGGGCCGACTGTCGGAATTAGCAACGTAGGGATGACGAGAAAAATCTCGCTCACAATCAGGGCGGGTGTCAAGCGGTCTTCGAGCTGGCAGAGCGACGGTTTGAACTGGTTCATGCTGGTGCGAGAAGCTTGCAATTTTGACGTTTCGTTCTGGGTCATGGCCGAAATCTCCAAATTCGTTTTGGGCAGGTGCCGTAAAAATTCAAATGGGTCGCTGTTAGTTGGGCTTTGATGTTGTGGTCCGACGGGCGTGGGACGCCTAATAACGCAGCTGGGCGCCGAAGCTAATCCCTTGCGTCCAGAACCCCGTGTCGCGGATTTGCGGTCGCACGTTAGAAGTGGCAGCAGGATTGAAGCGGGTGTCGGTCGGAATTTGGGTGCCGTTCAGGTTGAGATTTAACTGATCGGCGGGGCGCACAACGGAACTCGAATAAAGGAAGTTGTACCCGACGAACGTGCTGACGTTGTTCGTGACTTGGTAGCCGAGGTTAACACCAACTTCTGGCACGACGGTAAACCGATTCCGAGTCGCCCGTCCGATACTGTCTCGACTCGCCAGGAATCCGATCGGGGTCACGACCGGTGGCCCGCCCGGTGGCGTTATGCTGGTCGAACCCTGGATATCGACAACCTGATTCGTGACCCCGAGGGCCAATTTCGTTTGGGCCTCAAGGAACACGCGACCCGAGCGGATTTCGCCCCGTAACCCAACCTGTCCGCCGTAGAAGTTGTTGCGGGTGTCGAACTGGTCGTTGATCGAAATCGTGTTTCCGCCGAAGAAAGGCGCGCCTCGCGGGAGCGCGGCGTTGATGGACGTGTTTTCAGTCACGCCGACGCCTTCGTTAAGCTGCAAATATCGAAAGCCGACGAGCGTCTGCACCCAGTAATTGCACCCCGAGCAGAGGCCGCAAAACGCATTGAGGTCGGCCCCCTGAAGGCGACTGTACGTGGCGACGCGGATGTCCACGCTCGCCAGCCCTTGGCCGGTGGCCGTTAAGATGTTGGTTCCCACGGCCAAGGCCGGGAACGCGACCAGTTGCGCGTTTTGGCTTAAGGTCAACACGTCGAAGAACGGGCGGGCGAGCAACTGGGAACCGAGCCGCGAATCGGACGATCGATCAAACCGCGAGTCCCGCGACGCGAGGAAAAAATAACTGGCGTCTATTCCGACTGTCCGGCACGGATCGAGCCAACCCCCTGCGGTGAACCGCCCGCCGGACCGGGGCCGGTCATCGACACTTCCGTTCCCGTAAAGGATGGACGTGCCCGCTTGGCCGAGTACCCCTGGGAAGGGTGTCGTACCCGGCATACCCGTCGTCACGAGCGGGGGCAACTGGCTGCCCTGAACCCACCACAACAAGTACTCCCCGCGCAGCCAGAACCGGCTACCGGAACTTTGCGTCGCTCCAACGGCAGCAACGGCGGGTTCCGCGCCCACGAGGCAATCTTGCGGCAACCCGCTCGATGTCAAAACGGGTGAACCGCCGAGGGCATCACCTGTGCGGAGAGCGCCCGGTGGACCCGAAGGACGTTCTTGTGCCATCGCTATGCCCCCAAAAAAGAGTAATACTGCGGTTAGTACGTACTTTCGCATAGTCGGACTCCAATAGAGGGCCAAGCCGATATGAACTCGGCTATGCTGCCAAGCTTGTGAAAGGGTCGGGTTACGACCCAAAGTGTTCAAACAGCGTATTTGCTAGTTAGATGAATTATCGGGATTGAGCGGGTGAAACACTTGTTGAAATTTGCCGTGCTAATGGATTGTAATTCTTGCCGATTTGGCAGTTTGGGCTGCAGTGATCGGCTGAGTCGAGTTGGATGAATTTGCGGGAGTGGGTGATTGGGTCAAGTTGTTCGGGGGCGTTATAAGAGTGACTGTTCGACGGCACGAAATTATGGACGAACAGTTGGTGCGGATCGAAGGGATTCTGATGGAGCGGCACGGCGGTCGTGGCGGGTGTCGCCAAGAACGACCCGATCCCTTACGCCAACGTCCTCGCTACCGTGTACCGCAACCTCGGTCTCGACCCGCATGCCATGGTCTACGACGTGTCGAACCGCCCGAACCCGATTCTCCCGAGCACCGCACAGGTGATCGACAAGGTTTGCTAGAACGACGTGGCTCGTGGCTTGGAACCAAAAAAAAGCCGACACCAAGTTGGTGTCGGCTTTTGGGATGCGAGCGATCAATTACGCTCGGGCGGCGCGGCCGAGAAGCAGGCCAACCCCGAGGCCGATCAACACGGATTGAATCGGGTATTTCCGAATCATTTCGTTCATTTCTTTGCCGAAATCTTTCGCCGTATCGGCAGTGGCCGAGTAGGCGTCGTCCGCCCACTTTTCGACTTTGTGAGCAGCATCCCCGGCAGCAGCTTGGACTTTGTCCTTCACATCAGAAGCGGTGTGCGAAACCCCGTCTACGACGGCTTGGGCATTGTTTTTGACGGCGTCAACGACTTGACCGACCGTGTTCGGTGCGTTTTGCAGTGCTTGGTCAGCAAACGACTTTGCCTTTCCCGCAGCGGTATCAATCCCGGAATTGACGCGATCTTTAACATCAGCCATGATTAATTCCCTCAAATAGGTGTCTATCGGCGGGTTGTTCTGTTACTCGCCAACAGAGTTATTTCAAAGCACGTCTCGTGCCAACGGCTCGGAAAACTGATTCGGCTGCCGAGCGTGCCACTTTTTGATTCGTGGGGAGTAGCGAAACCCATGCGTTTAAGTGGCTTAACGTCTCGGCAACCGTGTTAGCGACAATGTCGGCACCGACATCCCGGAATTGCTGGGATTCGCCTTCGACAACCGGCCCCCAGCGGCCGACAACGACATGCAAGTTGGGGAATCGTGCGTGGATCCGCTTCAACAAATACCGCGTATGAGCCAACCCACCGGGTGGAATCGCCGAGATCAGAACGACATTCGGAACCTTAACTTCAATTTGCTCGAGTATTTCGGAAGCCAGGGTCGCAACGGCCACCACTTCGACTTCCCATTTGATCGGGTCTAACAGTCGAGCCATCAACTCCACCCCGACGCGATCGAGTTCGTCGCGTGCGGGACAGGCTAACACCCGGACGCGGGAATCCGGTGCAGCGGCTTTCGCGGGCGGCGTTGTGGAATCGGCTTTTGTTTCAGCCACCTCTTCAGTAATTTCTTGAGTCGCCAGCAAAACGAATGCAAGTTCTTCTTCGGACAGATTTCCTCGCTCGACCTCGCGCCTCGCTAATGCCAATGCGGGGATCACGACTTTGTCATACAGCTCTGCGGTGCTAGACGTTTCAGCCTCAGCCAAAAGAATCGTGGTCGCTTCGTCCTGATCCCGCGCCGAGAGCCGCTGGTAGTAGGCAACCGGCGGTGTTAACACTGGCTCATCGCCGAGAATCACGTCAAGGAATTCAAACTGCGGCGCGTACCGCCCGACCACAAGCAGACACATCGTCAGCGGCCCCGACAATATCAAACCGATCGGCCCCCACAAAAATGACCAGAACGCAGCCGCCACGAGTTGCGCCACGGGAGACAGGCCCAAACTGGACCCGTAGAAGCGCGGTTCCAGGACGTTGTTATAAAAGACCTCCAAAGTTATGAAGAGGGCGAAGACTCCGGCCGGTTGCCACCAATTGTCGGACATGGCCACAGTAAAAGCGGTTGGCAACAATAGGCCCACCCAAGTTCCGACGTAGGGGGCGTACCGCATGATGAATGCAATCAGCCCCCATAACAATGCGTGGCTAATGCCGAGCGCGAGTAACCCCGTTGCGATAATGATCCCGAACGTCCCATTTAGGAGCAGTTGCGCGAACAAATACCGGCTAATCCGCTTCGACCCGTCGTCGATCGCTTTCGTGGATGTCGTCACTCGCCCGTGGCCAATCAGACGGAGCATTCTGTTCCGGAGGTCTTCCTTTTGCAGAAGCATGAAGATGACCAGAACGAACCCAAAGGCGATTTGCTCGATGGCTTCCACGGCGGGGTTCGCGTACCCCTGGACGTTGGCAATCCAGGACGGTTGCCGCCGATCAATGATCACCGTGTTGACGGGCGGCGGCGAATTTTCATTGGTCGGCTTGGGGTCACCGGCATTCATCGGTTGTTGAATTGCCGCCGAGAGATCGTTAATCATCTGAGTCAGGCGGTCATCAGAATGTGTGGCCATCCACTCTTTCACACTTTCGATCTTGGCTTTCAAATTCTGGGTTTTACCCGGCAAGCTTTGGGTCAGACTCGCCATTTGCACCGCGACCACCCAGCCTGTAAATCCCACCAACATCACGGAGGCGCCCACGACAACTACCACCGAGAGTGTCCGACCCAGTCCCCGCCGGTGAAGGATGTTGACAACGGGGGCAAGAATATAAGTCAAAAATACCGCGAGTGTGATGGGGATGAGAATGGCGCGGGCAAAGTACAGCACGCCCGCCAACAGGACCGCGACCACGGTCATGGCCAAGGCAATGTTCATCCGTTGCCAGTCGGACTTCTGGGTGCGTTGGCTCATGATCGTATTGACTCGGAAACGGGAGACGTTGGGTCAGTGCGCAGTGATGGGATCAATACATAGCAAGCGCAATGCCGATGCGTCGGCGGTGTCACTAAAGTGTGACGGGAAGTGAGCGACG
>JAYSXU010000634.1:0-10348 GCA_043716965.1 Fimbriiglobus sp. | reverse complement strand
GCGGGGAATGCCTGGACTGGTTCACCGCTCAAGAATGCGAAAACTACATCCGACACGCCGGCTATCGACGCAACAAGGATAATTAAAATGCTCTAGTCACAACCTTGGATGCCTGGAAAGCCGGGTCGAGCCGCGAACAACTCGCGGCGTTGTCGCCGCCCGTTTACTTCTTGGACTCACAACTTGTGAAGGGCGCCAAGCTCACCGATTACCAAATTGACGATCAACCCCACGTCGTCGGGACTGGCGTGACCTACGTGGTCACCCTGACAACCCAAACCGGGACGAAGGCAGCGGCGTCCAAAAAAGTCGCCTACCGAGTCGTCATGCAACCGAACCAAAGTATCTCCCAAGAGGACGCGATGCCATGAATGCTCTCCTGTTTTGCTCGTTGCTGATTGCTCAACCGCCTCAGTCCCCGCCCGCGACGGAGCCGAAGCCGGTTGCGGTCAATCGCGTGGAAGAAAAGGAACTGCTGGAAGCCCACAAGAAAGCTCGCCCACGTCTACCCATGCCACCCGTGGGCGAAGGGCGTGGCGTGAACAATGGCCGGTTCCGCGAATTCTACTTGCCCGACATGCAAAGCGGCGGCGCTCCTAATGCCGGCCGTGAACCCGACCCCGCGATGAGCCTCGACAACACGTTCAAAGTGAAATTGTTCTGGATCACCAGCCGCGCAAACAACTGTTACTACTGCCTCGGGCACCAGGAACACAAGCTGGCCGCTGCAGGTGTTTCCGATGACGGGATTGCCGCACTCGATGGCGACTGGAGTGAGTTCACCCCTGCCGAGCGCGCTGCGTTTGCTTTCACCCGCAAGCTGACCGTGGAGCCGAATAAAGTCACGACCGCCGATGTGGACGAACTGAAAAAGCACTACAAACCGAACCAGGTGTTGGAGATTTTGCTGACCGTTGCGGGGTACAACGCCACGAACCGCTGGACGGACGGGTTGAACATCCCCGCCGAAGAAAACGCCAGCTTCTTCCGCAAGGGCGACGAGAAAGCCGACTTCAGCAAGTTCAACACGCCGACGTCCGAGAAGTACGCGAAAACGGTATCGACTGTCGCCACGCTGACCGTCGGTGCCACGACCAAATGCCAGCCCTCGTGGCCCGCCCGCCCCGAGCTAGAATCCCGTGCTGATGTCGAAGCCGCGCTACTGGCAACGGCCAAACGAACTGCGATTTTACCATTGGCTGAAGGCGATGGCGCGAACTGGTTCAAGCTCTTGAAGGTGTTCCCGAAAACCGGCCAAGGCCGCATCGACGGCATGACGACCGCCGCCGAAAAGGGTGACCTGCCGCCCCGCATCAAAGCCGAAATCGCCTGGGCCTGTGCCCGCACCGATCGCGCTTGGTATGCGTTGTCGGTTGCCAAAGCCCGCCTAAAAGCCATCGGCTTCAGTGACGACGAAATGTTCGCAATCGACGACCCGAAATCCACCTTGCCCGACCGCGAAAAACTTGCCGTGGCGTTCGCCCGTAAACTGGCCCACGCGCCCGCCACCGTGACCGATGCGGACGTGGAAGGGTTGCGAAAAGTGTTCCCGGACAAACAGGTCGCCGAGATCGTCCACCAAGTTTGCACCGCCGCATTCTTCGATCGGCTGACCGAAACCGCCCAGTTGCCAACCGATAAGTAATCGGCACGGTTCAACAAACGAAGCGAACGGGGCGCTGCCCCGTTCGCTTCATTCATTTGAGGTGATTCCGTTTGGTTTTCGGCCCTGAAGGGGACGTTCTGTCAGCCCAGGGCCATGCCCTGGGAACGCTCGAAGGGACGGCGATGCATGTGGTCATCGTCGGGATGAAACGGTCAAAACGGGTCCGAAAACCAGATCGTTGCCCGGTCTATCGGCACCCCCCGGAAACAAGCCACTAGCATCCGACCCAACAATCGGCGATACTACCAACACCTGCCTGACCCCGATTCGACTCGTCCGAACCCTCCGAGGGCGCACATGTCGCCGTTCTCCAAACTGCTGCTTGCACTTGCTGTTCTCGGTGGGACGGGTGTTCCGCACGCGACCGCTGATGACACCCGCAACCATTGGGCGTTTCAACCGATCACGAAGCCAGCGCTTCCTCCCGTGCCCGATGCGGCGTGGGTGAAAACGCCGATTGATGCGTTCATCCTGGCGAAGCTGACCGCGAACGGGATGAAGCCGTCCGCGCCTGCTGATCGGCGAACGTGGATGCGGCGGGTACATTTTGATCTACTCGGGTTGCCACCGTCGATTGAAGATGTCGAAGCGTTTCTTCACGACACGTCGCCGGACGCCGAGGCAAAGCTCGTCGAAAAACTGCTCGCCTCCCCGCACTACGGCGAACGCTGGGGCCGCCATTGGCTCGACGTGGCCCGCTACGCCGATAGCAACGGTTTGGATGAAAACATCGCCCACGGCAACGCCTGGCGATACCGCGACTACGTAATTCAAGCGTTCAACAGCGACAAGCCGTATGACCAGTTCTTGCGGGAGCAAATCGCCGGGGACTTGCTCCCGCCCACGAACGAGGCGACCCGACGGGAGCAACTCATCGCCACCGGCTTCCTGGCCCTCGGGCCGAAGGTGCTGGCCGAACCCGACGAACGCAAAATGGAACTGGACATCGTCGATGAGCAAATCGACACGCTGGGCCGCAGTGTCATGGGGTTGACACTCGGCTGCGCCCGCTGCCACGACCACAAGTTCGACCCCATCAGTATGCCGGACTACTACGCCCTGGCCGGGATTTTTACCAGCACCAAGACGATGGACAGCTTCACGAAAATCGCCAAGTGGCACGAACACCCGATCGGCAGCCCCGCCGAGGTTCAACGCCAAGTCGAGTACGACGCGAAGATTGCCCGCGTGCAAAACTCGATCAAGGTACTGAAGCCCAAGATCGACACCGATGCCAAGGTGGAAGTGAAGAAACTCCAAGCCGAACTTGCGGCGCTGATAAAAGCCCCTGTAGTGGAGCCATCCGCGATGGGCGTCACTGAAGGGATCACCGCTGACGCCCCGCTATTACGGCGTGGCAACCCGACCCAACCCGGCAAACCCGTGACGCGCCGATTTCCCACGGTGCTAACCCGTGACAGCGCGGCGTCACTGCCGGTGAAACAGAGCGGCCGCCTCGAACTGGCCGACTGGTTGACACGCCCCGAACACCCGCTGCCGGCGCGCGTGATGGCAAACCGCGTCTGGCGGTGGCACTTCGGCCAAGGCCTCGTGCGGTCCGTGGATAACTTCGGGCTGATCGGCGAAAAGCCGTCCCACCCGGAACTACTCGATTGGATCGCCACCGAATTCACCAATTCAAATTGGTCCGTGAAACACCTGCATCGGGTGATCGTGCTGTCCGCGACGTACCGTCAATCGTCGATGCCGAATAGTAACAACCTCGATCGGGATGCGGACAATCAACTGCTGTGGCGGTTCGCCCCGCACCGCTTGGAAGCCGAGGCGATCCGCGATTCCTTGCTCGCGGTGAGCGGTCAACTCGACCGCACAATGGGCGGGCCGTCGATCACCCACGTGAAGAACCGCGAGTTCTTTTTCGACCACACCTCGACGGATAAAACGAACTACGACAGCCGCCGTCGGGCCGTCTATTTGCCGGTCGTACGCAACAACATCTACGACCTGTTTCAACTCTTCGACAGCACGGACGGCACGGTCATTAACGGCAACCGCATCACGACAACGGTCGCCACGCAGAGCCTGTTCTGGATGAACAGCGAACTCGTGATGACCAGCGCCGATGCGATTGCCCAAAAACTTCTCGCCGCGAAACTCGACGACAATCAACGGGTCGAACGCCTCCTTGCAGCCACCTACATGCGGCCCGCAACTGCCAGCGAAGTGCAACGCTACCTTACCGCAATCAACCGCTTCAACGACCAACTCAAACCCGCCGAACCGCACGCCGACACCCGCCGCCTTCGTGCTTGGTCCCTGGTGTGCCAAGTCGTGTTGGCGTCCAATGAATTCGTCACCGTTCAGTGAACACGTGGGGGATGTGGCAAATTGAATAGTGGACCGTCTGGAACAGACGGTGCCAGGTTTTCAGGCTGAAAGCCTGGAAGCACTCAGCCCAGGGCAAGCCGCTTCGGCGACGCCCTGGGTTCACGGATCGCAATTCCCAGCAGTCTGAAGGACTGCGAGCGAGAGGCGATGGCTCTCAGACTTTCAGTCTGAACGTGCTTTTGCTAGTTGACCCAGGGCGGCGTCGCCAAGCCTCCTTGCCCTGGGCTGAGTGCTCCCAGACCTTCGGCCTGAAGAAACACAAGCGACCGAATTGCCAACGTTGTTCAGACAGCATTCATGATGCCCAGCCGCCAACGTCGTCAGTTTTCCAGACAAAATGCAAGATTGCGCGGTCGTAACGATTCAACGCTTTCGACTTCAGATCGGCGTCGGTGGTGTCGATGTTTAGATTAAGTCAATACAGGACGGTTGTGCTGATTACTACCGGAGCGGAGTCCGATGCACTTGGGAACCGCGTTGTTAACCCATCGGTCTGTGGCTTGGGGTACACTGTTGGTGTTGCTCAGTGGCTGTGCGATGCAACGTTCGGGGTTGCAATCGCCCGTCGCTGCCGGGTTGAACACCCGCGACCTTGTGGACGTGGCCGCTCAGAACGCCCCGAACCGCTTAGACGACGTGGACTTTCGGTTGAAGCAAGCGGAGAAGGTTAGCGAACTCGCACGCCCGGCCACGATGCCGCCGAAGCGGTCGATTCTTTGTCTGTCCGGGGGCGGTTCCTACGGGGCTTACACTGCGGGTATTCTTTACGGCTGGAGTCGCCGTGGGGATCGGCCGCAGTTTGACGTGGTGACCGGGATCAGCACCGGGGCGATCATCGCGCCGCTCGTGTTTTTAGGGCCAAAGTACGACGACCAGATCAAAGATTTCTACACCACGGTCCAGTCGCGGGACATTTTCAACCTCCGAGCCGTTCGCGGGATCTTCTCCGAAGGGCTGGCCGACAACTCGCCGCTGTCCCGCAAGGTGGAAGAGTCGCTCACGCCGGAAGTCGTAACGGAAATTGCTGCCGCTCACGCGCAAGGCCGCCGACTTTACATCGGCACGACGGAACTAGAAGGGCGGCGGTTCGTCACGTGGGACATCGGCGCGATCGCCAGTCGCGGGACGCCCGAAGACCTCACGCTGATTAAGCACATTCTCCTGGGGTCGTCCGCCATCCCCGGCTTCTTCCCGCCCGCACAGATTCCGGTCGAAGTCGATGGCAAAAAGTACGTCGAACGGCACGTCGATGGCGGGGTGTCGCAAGCGTTGTTCTTGCAGTACCCCTACCTGCCGCCGGAATTGGACAACGACCCGATTGCGACGTCGCTTTACGGCTCCGACGTGTACGCCATTGTCGCCGGGAAGTTGTACGCCGACGCGGAAGTCATTCGGCGGCGGTCGTTGCGGATCGCCGGGACCAGTGTTTCGTCCGTGATCTACGCCCAAACACGGGGCGACTTGGTCCGAATTTGGACCATCTGCAAGTTGACGGGGATGAATTTCCACATGGCAGCCCTCGGGGCCGAGTTTAAGATTCCGCTCCCGGCGACGAAGTTTGAACCCGAGGAAATGATTAAGATGTTCAACGAAGGGGTTCGTCAAATCCAGTCCGGGGACACGTGGCGGAAAACCCCTCCGGGCGTGGAGTACGGCGAAACGCCGCTGAAACGGGCGAGCACCAAGCTCAACTACGTCCAACGCGGGCCGGTATCCCCCGGCCCCCAAATCGGGCCGATCTTCACCAGCGATCGCGGGATGCCGCTTCCGCTCACGCCGATCGAGAAGTAACCGAACGGCGGGGTCATTCGTCCGGAAACTGGTCGGGGCGAAAGCCCGCGCCGATGATGCTGCACCCGGTGGCCACGTTCAGCCCGAGCGCGTTCGCCTTGGCAACCACCTCCGGCGATTCGGTTCCGGGGTTCAACAGGAGTGTGCCGACCTTTTTGCCGCCGAACGTGTCGAGGGCTTTCAAACCAATTGGTGGCGCGAGGTAGAACGTCACGCGGTCCAAGGAATCGACGGGAACGTCCGCCAGACTTTTGAAAACGGGAAGCCCTTCGATGGTCGTTTCGCTCGGGTGAACCGGGTAGACCTCGTACCCCGCTGCGACGTGGGCACGGACGGCTTTGTTGCCAAATTTCCGACGATCGGAACTGGCACCGATGATGGCGACGGTTGGTTTCATGGCTTTAAGTGTACTTGAGACGTGATTCCGTGGCATCGCAGACAAGGGTAGGCGTCACGATTGTTGGTAGAAAAGTTGTTCACGGATCGGTCATTTTTGTGTCATCAGCCAACTGCCAAGGAGCATCCAGTCAAGGGCAAAGCACGCAGCGCCGCCCTGGCGCCCACGATCAAAAGCACATTCAGCCTGAATGTCTGGGAGCCGGCGCTCGCGCTCCATGAGACTCCTACACATGAATATCCGTGTACCCAGGGCGTCGCCGAAACGGCTGTGTTCTCCCAGGCCCTTGAGTTTTCCTTTCAGTCAACGCGAATTCCCTCGCAGTAGGGCGAACTGGGGAATCATAATCTGCGGTTCCAGGCTCTAGAGGTCGAACCGGACTGCAAAAGTTCAACTGGTGTCCTGTCACCCCAACTGTTTCGTAAAAGTTCAAATCTCGTCAGCGGTTGCGAACGCGACTGCTGACGAGATTTGAACTTTTTGTGACAAGTCCGATGACCCCTGTGACGAATCCAGTGCCAGAAACGAATCACATGGTGTACTGGTTGGCGGAAACCGACACCGCGCTCGTCCGTGCCCGATCTTGGCACCGGACGGCGTTCGGCGCTCAGCAGCAAGTTTTCAAATCCGTGGCGCGGTTTTCGGGCGGACCGCGTGTCCGGGGGTAGCGGGCCGTGTGCCGACCCGCACCGTACCACACTGGAGACCAAGCTATGCTCGCCGCCTGGACATCAACCCTGTTTGCCGCGTCGTTCCGTCGCACCCCGGCACCGGATTTCCGCTGTTCGGACGCGACCCGGACTCTCTTCAGAAGTGTACCCGTGCCGACAGTTCTACGGACGGTGTTTCTGCTGGCAGCGGCATTGGCTGGCAGCGGCATTGGCTGGCAGCGATTCCGCTCGCGCCGCCGACCCGGCTCCGCAAACGGCCGACTTCGTCATCAAGGGGCACACCAACTCCGTGCAGGCAATTGCCTACTCGCCCGACGGCCTGTTGATCGCCACCACCGGCGACGACAAAACGATCCGCGTTTGGAACGCGGCAGACGGCGAGCGGCAGAATCGTCTTTCGCACGCCCATGCGGTCTACGCCCTGGCCTTCACGCGGGACGGCAAGACCATCCTGGCCGGCGACAAGGCCGGGGCCGTGACCTACTGGGACGTTGCGACGGGCGAAAAACGGAAGTCGGTCGAGATCGGGCGTCAAGCGGTCGGCTTCGTGACCGCCTCCCCGGACGGCAAGAGCTTCGCCGCGATCACGGTCGGGGAATACGGAGCCACCATCCGCGACGTGGAAACCGGCGAATTGCGGGTGACGATCAAGGGCCACGACCTCGCAATGAATGCTCTCGCCTTCAGCCCGGACGGCGAGAAGATCGCCACCGTCGGTGACGACGCGACCGTCCGCGTTTGGTCGGCTGCCGACGGCAAGTCACTCGACGAGTTGAAGGCCCACGACGGGTACGTCCATTCGGTGGCGTTCTCCCCGGACGGGATGCGCCTGGCGACGGGCGGGGCGGACAAGACCGTCATCGTGTGGGATGTCAAGACCGGCAACGTCGTGAGGCCGGTTCTAGAGGGGCATACGGGCAAGGTCGCGTTCTTGGCCTTCCTGGCAGACGGTCGGCTCCTCAGCCGGCCGGTACGGGCGAGACGTTCGTCTGGAAGCACCCGAAGGGCAAGCCGGAAGTCCTCGCGCGCGGCTTGACCAGTGGGCTGTTGGTGGCCGGGTACTACTACCCGACCGATGTCGCCGTCTCTCCGGACGGTCGGACGCTCGCGTTCGGCAGGGACAAGGATGTCGTGCTACGGCCGCTGCGTGGCACTGTCAAAGACGCGAAGTGAGGCACCGTTGAAGCGTCACAGACGCGGGGCGCCCGGAGCGATTCAACAAGGATCGGGGCGGTCCGTTCGCGTTCAAACGCGGTATTTTGGTCTGGCTATTGGGGTCCGCCGTATTAGACTCGTCCGTATGGAAGCTGTCACCCGACTCTTAGACGCTGCCGCCGGCGGTGACCGGCAAGCGGCCGCCGACCTACTCCCGCTCGTGTACGCCGAGTTGCGACGGGTGGCGGCCGTTCGTATGGCGGGACAGGCTGCGGGCCAGACCCTGGACGCGACGGCGTTGGTCCACGAGGCCTACCTCAAGCTCGTCGGTGCGGCTGACGGTCCCCGCGGGGCGGGGCGGGGCCACTTCTTCGCCGCCGCCGCCGAGGCGATGCGGCACATCCTGGTTGACCGTGCCCGCCGGCGCAACGCCCTCAAGCGCGGCGGAACGGCGGTTCGGGTCGAACTCCCCGAGGACGCGCTGGTTGCCCCGGACGACCGGGGCGACTCGGAACTGCTCGCGGTCGATGAGGCGCTCGGCCGACTCGCGGCCGCCGACCCCCAGGCCGCCGCGTTGGTCAAGTTGCGGTACTTCGCCGGAATGAGCATCCCGGACGCGGCCGCCGCCCTCGGGGTCGCCCCCCGAACGGCGGACCGGCTCTGGGCATACGCACGGGCTTGGCTCCGGACCGCCATCGGCGACCCGGAGCAATCGTCATGAACCCGTGACGCGGTTTTCGGGCGGATTGCGTGTCTGGGTGTAGCGGGTCGGATACCGGCCCGCACACCAGGCACACTGCCATCGCCCGAGGACCACGTCATGAGCCGGACCAATCTGCAATTTTTGCCGCTCGAAGCCCGCGATACGCCCGCACTGTTCGTGGCCCAGAGCCTGGGCGACACGGGGGTCGGCACGCTCCGGGCCGCTCTCAAGCAAGCTGCCGATTCGCCCGGTGCCGACGACGTGTCGATCGACGTGTTCGGCACCATTCAACTCGACACCCCGCTGCCCGACTTGGGGACCGATGTCACGATCACGGGTCCAGGCGCCGAGGGCCTGATCGTCCGCCCGCGGAACTCGAACTTTACCGTCTTCCGCGTCTCTTCTGGGGTCAAAGTCACACTCGAAGGGCTAACGATTCAGGACGGGAACGCGGTCCTTGGTGGTGGCGTGTTCAACGAGGGTGCGCTGCGAGTCGTCAATTGTGCGTTCGATCACAACGAGGCCCAAGACGGCGGCGGGCTTTACAACAAGAGCGGATCGGTCCAGGTGTTTCACTCGTCATTCACCACGAACGTGGCGTCCGGCGGGGGACGGGGATACGGCGCGGGCGTCGCAACCAGCGGCGGTCGGCTCGATCTGTATCAATGCACCATCGCCTCGAACTACGCGGCGAAGGACGGCGGCGGGGTCATGTTGTTTGCGGGCATTGCGGCCGTGACGATCAACCGCTGCACGATCATCAACAACTTCTGTGCCTACGACAGCGAGTCAGGGATCGCTGGCACCGGGGCCGGGATTGCCGCCGGCATGAGCACTAGCCTTTCGTTGCAAAACACGATCGTGACGGACAATAAAAACGGCAGGAGCAGGCCGAAAAGCGACATTACGGGAACCGTCAACGCGGGGAGTTCGTACAACTTGGTCGGCACTGGGGCGGTCGGAATCGCCAACGGTTCGTTCGGCAACCGGACCGGCACCGTGGCGTCGCCGGCGACCGCCGGCCTCGGCCCGATGAACGCGACGAAGCCGTTCTATTTAGCGCCCGTGCTGGGCAGCTTCGCCGTCGATCTCGGCGACCCGGCCGTTCTACCCACGGACAGCCCGACCATCGACCAACGCGGTCGAAACCGGGTCGTGAGCGGCCGCCTCGACATAGGGGCGGTGGAATTTCAGCCGTCGGGGGTGGTTCTCACGCCCCAACTCTTGCCGAAGGCCGGTAACCCGAAGGACGTGACACTCGTGGCCAACGTCGGCCCGGTCGCGTCCGGGTCGAACCCCGTGACTGGGGAGGTCCGTTTCTACCTCAACGACTTCGACAACGTCCTCGGCGTTCAACAACTGGTGAACGGGAAAGCCATGCTGGACGTGCCGAACCTGGCGTCCGGCAAGGTCGGCATTCAATACGAGGGGAACGCCGACTTCTCCTCGGCCCAGGTCGAGTTTCAATACACGGGCGGACCAACGAGTGGCGGGACTGGCGGTGGAGTTGGGACTGGTGCGGGCGGCGCGGCGGTCAAGGGCCTTGTTCCGGGGCCGGTCATCGCGGGCGCCGGGAGCGGGAGCCAAGCGACCCTGTTCGCCGTGGGCGGGGTGCC
>JAYSXU010000633.1:0-3431 GCA_043716965.1 Fimbriiglobus sp. | reverse complement strand
GACCAACGCCACGAGTGGCACCATTTCGGCTGGCTTGGGGCGCAGTAAGTTTTTCATTCCCGTATAAACACGCACACCGATTGTCAGGAACCGATCGCCGATCCGGGCCACGACACGATTGCCTCGGACTGCCCCGATGGCGAGCCGGTACAGCACGACCCCGCACCCCTTCAAGACGCCCCGCACGGCGCCATCGGCGACCAGCACTAGGCCAAGAAATGTCACCACCGCAATCAACACATACGGTAGCGGCGACTTCAGCGAATCATCCAGCGCGAAGCGGATGTAGGCACCGACCGAACCGCCCTTGCCGAACGCCGAGATTGGCAAGGTTCCGAACAGTGACGCCCCGTAGTCACTGGCCACACTCGCACAGGCAGTCAACACAGTCCAGCCACTGGCACGCATACCTAACTGCCACCAACTTCGCTTGGCAACGTACAACGCCAACAATACGCACCCACCCACGATCAACGCCACCACGCCACCGCCGATGGCATTCACCAGGGGCACTGCAACTTGGTCCGACGCGGGGCCGAACTGATTTGGCACACCCGTGGCGGGTTGATACGTGACGACGCAAGCCGTGATTGCGATACCGACGAAGCTGACCGCCAGTGCAACCGCATCGAGGCGCCAACGTGGTTCCGCCGTGCGTACTTCACCCATATTCGCCTCCAACGCTGAACCGAAAGTTGACGTTTATTATTGTTGCCGATCGAACGCACAACACGAAGGGGGGGAACGATGGACTTGAACGAAACGAGCAGCAGTCGCAACGGAAGTTGCGGTAGATCACGCAAAGACGATACAGATTACCAGACGGTGTCAGCCAACCGGGTGAACGCCAGCATCGTGAACAAATTTCCTGAATCCTTACGTTGATGGGTATGGCATCGTCGATCTCGCTACGTGAACTACAAAAATGGTGCTTGAAACCGAACCTCAACCCGAGTTGATCCGTCACGAATTGCGTGTCGAGTTGATTTCGCTGAGTAGAACATGACAACGCAAAAGATTGTGATCGTTGATTACGGCATGGCTAATCTGCGGAGCGTCCAGAAGGCGTTTGAAGCAGTCGGACATGCCGCAACCATTTCCTCAGATGCTCAGGTCATTCGTCAAGCGACGAAGATCGTCCTGCCGGGCGTCGGGGCGTTTCAGGACGCCATCGCCAAACTTCGGGATACGCCGTTCGCTGAAATCATCTCGCAGCACATTCAGGAGGGCAAAACGTTCCTGGGCATTTGCCTCGGGATGCAAATGCTGTTCACCCGAAGCCATGAAGAAGGGGTGTTCCCCGGTTTGAACATCCTCGCCGGTGACGTGGTGCGATTCCCGAACATCCCCCGGCTCAAAGTGCCGCACATGGGCTGGAACACGTTGAACATCACCCGGTCGGATTGCCCACTGTTCGAGGGGCTACCACCGGAACCGGCTGTCTACTTTGTACACGGCTATTATTGCGAACCGGCCGACAACGACTTGATTGCGGCCACGACCGATTACCCTACGCCGTTTTGCTCCGTCCTTTGGCGCGACAACGTCTACGCCACGCAGTTCCACCCCGAAAAGAGCCAGGATGTCGGCCTGCGGATGTTACGCAACTTTGCAAAACTGTAGCAATGTAGCGGATCACGAAAGCACGAAAACACGAAAAGTACAATGAGTAAGAGCTGGTCAATCGAACGGATCTGGCATTCTGTTTCGTGTTTTCGTACTTTCGTGATCCACTCGGCATTCCGTGAATCCTAAACCGACCTGAATTACTGTGGCGGCAGTAGTGTTGCAGCAGGTTCGGCTTCGGCAGTTACCGTCAGGTTGACGGTGGTGCCGGCCTTCAAATCGGTGAGTAACCGGACCGTTTTCACGATTGGCCCCGGTTTCATGGGGGTGAAGGTCACGGTCACAATCTGGATCGGCGTGGCGGTGCCGAGGGTTTGCACACTGACGCCATCGCCGTCGTCAATGAGTGGTTGAATCGTAAACGGGATCGCGCCGTTTCCCCGCACCATCACTTTGAAAGTGGTCGTGTCGCCGACTTTGACGGTGCCAAATTGCACCCGGTTCGTGCTGACTTCCAGCGGCGCTTGCACAACCCCGGTGACGTGGATTTGCACCACGGGTGTCGTGGCATCGTTGGTCTTCAGCGAAATCACGTCGGAGATCGGTCCCGTGGGCGCCCCGTCTTTCAGGGTGGCGGTCACGTAGAACTTGCCGCGACCCGCTTCCTGGACTTTCACATCGAGCGGGCCGGTTGAAGCGACCACCTCGGTCACTTTCCAATCCTTTTGCCGTCCCGAATATTCCAGCGAAATCGTTTGCTCCGGCTTCGCGCCTTGGCCGACCACGCCGAAGTTCACTGCACCGGGTGACAGCATCACATCAGCCCGGCTGTTCGCCGTCACCCGTAAGACGGCAGTCGAAAGGAACTGCGGGCCGAACGTCACATAAACCGTCTCGGCAGTGGCCCCGGTGAACTTGGCGGTGTCCATCGTGATGATAAACTCCCCCTTCTCGTTCGGCAGCAGCACACGTTCCGGGGGGTAGGCTTGCACATTGCCGCTGGACCGCCGAATATCAACGACCTGCATCGGCACGTCGTAAATGTTCGTGATCGTAAACTTATGCACCGAGAGCGTGCCACGCGGCACGGTGCCAAAATTGTGACTCACCACAAGGGGTGGAGCCTGGCTGGGGTCTTTCTCAATGTCCGGCAGGAAGAACTTATTCGCCCAGGGAATCGGCGGTGGTGCTGAAGCGGGCGCGGCACTCCGAGTTTGGGCGGAAACGGAACTGACCAAAATGAGGGGAGCGACCAATGCCAAACAAACGATGCGAATCATCCCACTCGCCTCCTATCGCGGAACCAAGGTGCAGGGTTGCCGCCATCCTTGGCCACCGGATGCCATTCTATTCGGCTCCGATTCCGTTCCCAAGCCACTCCTCAGCATAAACGGCCAACAATTCAACCCCAACCCACCCAGTATGACAGGTGGGCGTCCCCTATCTTACCCACATTTCCGGCGAGCCAAGGTGCAATTTGGCCAAACCCTGTTACCCCACCATCACGCGGGGCTTGCGGTCGGCGGGGAAGTCGGCGGCTTGGATGAGTTCGTACACCATCCAGGGGACGTTGCCGTGGCCGAACAGGACGAAGTTCAGGTTCGCCGTCAACGGGTTGTCACCGGACCAGCCGAAGTGGACTTCGGGGACCATGCCCTGTTTCGCCACGTCCATCGCGGCCGCCGCAATCGCATGGGGGATCGAGGAGCAACCCGTAATGTGAGCCACAACGTGCCCTTCTTCTTTGGTCACTTCGAGGAGCGGCCGTTGGTAAAAATCGCTCGCATCGCCGAGTTCCACTTTGATGAAGACGACGTCCAATTCCGACGGCAGCCGGTGGTACACCCGCATCTCTTTTTCTTTCG
>JAYSXU010000632.1:0-3436 GCA_043716965.1 Fimbriiglobus sp. | reverse complement strand
ATCCGTGGGCTTTGCGCTCCCTCACCCACCCCAAATCATGAACTTGAGAAAACTTTCCGTCAACAACTCAGAATCCAGCACTTCGCCGCCTTCGGACGGCCTAACTACGCCGTTCGATCCAATGCGTGCAACACGAGGAGTGGCGTCGGGTTTTTCGCCAAGACCGCCCGACCGGGCCGCATTTGGGATACTGATTCGGCTGATAATTCTCCGGACGCAACCGGCACTCCATCGCCGGTTACCCGCACACAAGGAGGTGTGAAGATGATTCGCACAGCAACCGTTCGCGTTCTCGGCGTGGCCGCCGTGATGATGATGCTCAGCGCGACCGCATCGACCGTTCAAGCCGGCGACCCGCCGTTGCCGCAAATGTCGTACTACCCGTACCACTACTTCCCGCACAGCTACTGGCCGGCCCAAAGCCCCAAGTACCCCGAAGCCAAAGGCAGCCCCTACGTCCGCCCACCGGCATACATGGCCTACCCCGCGTTCCTGGAACCAGGCTGGCGGTACGAACTCTGGACCCCGATGAAGTATTACCGCGGCAACCACTTCTGGCTCGACCAGTTCTAAGAATTGGGTTTCGGGGATCGGGTTTGTTGGCCTGCACAGGCTGTTGAGATTATGAGGTAGTCGAAAGCCCACGGTTCATGAACCGTGGGCTTTGTGCGTTGGTCAGGAGTTTCAACCACCGACGTGCCACGAATTCGATGCCGTGTACAGGTTGTCCGATGCCAGGAATCCATGTTGCTTCAAACTTTCGCCCGATGTCCGATTGTCGAAACCGGGTCTTTCGCACAAGATAGAGGGCGCCGGGGCGGCGGAGACCGTCGGCAGACTGGGATTGGCACGTGGAGTTGGCTGCGCTCATGAAATCCTCTCGTAGTGGTGACGGTGAACGGATTCTGGCCGTGTTCATCGACTTTGAGAACCTGGCACTCGGCTTCGGCAACCGCCGGGACCGCTTCAGCATTGAAAAGGTGCTGGAACGCCTCGTCGAAAAGGGCAAGATCGTTGCCAAGAAGGCTTACGCGGACTGGAGCCGGTTCGGGTACTACACCACGTCGTTGCACGAAGCGGCGGTGGAACTGACCGAGATTCCGAAGCGGATGCTGACCGGCAAAAACTCCGCCGACATCCGCATGTGCGTGGACGCGATGGACTTGGCGTACTCCAAAGAACACATCGACACGTTCGTGGTCGTCTCCGGCGACAGCGACTTCTCGCCGCTGGTGTCGAAGCTCAAAGAACTCGGCAAGCACGTCATCGGGTTGGGACTTGCGGATTCCACGTCGGACTTGTTGCGTGACAACTGCGACGAGTTCATCTATTACGAAGACCTCGACCGTGCCCCGATCATTCCACTCGAAGAAGACCAGTCGATCCCGGAGAACAAGCGGAAGGTGTTCGCGCTGTTGCTCGATTCGTTGCTGGCCCTGCGGCGCGAGAACAAAGAGCTGATTTTCTCGTCGATGGTCAAGGACACGATGAAGCGGAAGAAGCCGTCGTTCAACGAAGAGTACCACGGCTACCGCACGTTCAGCGAACTCCTGGAAGACGCCCAACGGCACGGCATTGTGGACATTGAAAAGCACAAGACCAGCGGCACGTATGTCGTGCTGCGGTTCGGTGCGGAGCCACGGTTGGCGGGTTCGACGCCGGTGGCGTTGCCGCCGGTGCCACGCCCGTTAGCTCTGCCTGCGCCGGTGAACGGGGGGCGTCCGCAACAACCGCTGCCCGCCGTGCCCCAACCGCAACGGCCGTTGCCGCCGGTTGAACCGCCGAAGCCGCAAGCCCACGGACGACCGACCGTCAGTTCCCAGCCTGAACGGGGCCGCAACGATCGCCGTGCTGAACCGGAACCGGCCACGCCACCTGTGCGGCGAATTTTGACCCTGCCGCCCAAGCCGCCGGTGGTTGCCCCACCGCCACCCGTCACCCGGTTCGATGAAGTCGCCGAGAACGACGACGATCGGATGCCGTTGGGTCGGGCGCTCATCGACGATGCGGAGATTTTTGACGACGACGACCTCGACGAAGTGCCGTCGTACATGCCCCGAAAGTTGAAGACGCAGCCCGCCAGTGCCAAGCCACCCGCCGCACTGAAACCGGCGGCGAAGCCAGCCGCCCGGCAACCGAAACCGGCCAAGGCCGACGCACCAGTCAAGAAGCCCGCAGCCTCCCGGACGCGGACGGCCAAACCCGAAACCCCCGCCGAGCCGAAACCAGCCCCCGCCCGCAAAGTCACGCCCAAAGTCGAGACACCACCACCGCCGAAACCTGTGGCACTGCCACCAAAACCCGCACCCCAACCGCTAGAAGACGACGGCTTCGGCGCGGGGTTGGATTTGTAACAGGGTCGTAGGGAAGAAACGGTTCGGTTTGTGTGAGGGGGCGCAAGAGCCACACGGACGATCGTCCGTGGGCTTTTTGGCGGAACACTCTCCCCCGCATCGGCGAATGCCTCGAAACCCGAGGTTGTGCCGCCGGTAATCATGAGAAACTCAGTTCGCTCCCAGATGCCGCTAGGCTCACGCCGTCCGGGTTGATAAAACCCGTTCCAGAGACATCGTTTCTCATCGACCTCACTGTACCGCTCTGGGGGGCCGCCTGTGCCCGTCTTGTTCGCCGTTACGCTTTTCGTTAGTGCTACACTTTTGTTCATGGTCCAACCGATGGTGGGGAAGATGATCCTTCCGCTACTCGGCGGCAGCCCGGCGGCGTGGAACACGTGCATGGTGTTCTTCCAAGGTCTGTTGCTCCTGGGTTACCTCTACGCCCACAACATCACGAGCCGCTATTCGCCGAAACGGCAGACGTTTTTGCACCTCGTAGTGATCGGAACGGCCGTGCTCTGGTTGGCGATTGCGGCGGCGGTTTCGCCGTCGCATACCCCGGTGGCGGTGTTTAAGACCCTGGCTCCCCAAGGGCAGTCGTACCCGATCTTCGGGGTGCTGCTGTTGCTGTCTGTGGCGATCGGCTTGCCGTTCCTGGTGATTTCTACCAGTGCGCCGCTGTTACAACGTTGGTTCGCTTACACCGGCCACCCGTCCGCGAAAGACCCGTACTTCCTGTACGCCGCCAGTAACGCCGGCAGTCTCATTTCGTTGCTCGGCTACCCGATCCTGATCGAACCGACGCTGACGCTGGCCCAGCAAGCGTGGGTGTGGGCAGGTGGGTTTTTCGTGCTGATGTTCTTGGTCTACTTGTGTGGCAACGCGGCGAATAACCCGCTTCGCCCGGTCAAGGTTCGCGGCAGGCAGGACGACATCACCAGTGACAACCCGTTGCTGGACACCCACCCGCCGACTTGGATGCAGAAGATCAAGTGGATGGCGCTCGCGTTCGTGCCGTCCAGTTTGATGCTCGGCGTGACGTTCCACATGACCACGGACATCGCCTCCGTGCCGCTGCTTTGGGTGATCCCGCTGGCGTT
>JAYSXU010000631.1:0-10399 GCA_043716965.1 Fimbriiglobus sp. | reverse complement strand
TCCGGTAGCCGCGATAACGTGTCGTGTGTGCTGATCGAAGTGATTGACGCACTCTAACCCAGATTTCCACCACGAATGACACGAATCAAACGAATAATGATCGGAGCGAAGTAGCTGGGTGCAGGTGAACTGTTACTCGCTGATCTTAACCTTATTGATTTGATTCGTCTTATTCGTGCGATTCGTGGTTCAATGTGTTGTTTGACTTAGAAGTATTGATGCACGGTCGGTTTGATGACCAGCTCTGGGACCGACACGTGAGCTGGCAAACTCGCCACGAACAGTACGCTTTCGGCGACATCTTCCGCCTTTAAGATCATCGCCCGTTGCTCGGCGGTTACCGGCTTGGGGCGGGCGGCTAAAATTGGCGTGTCAATTTCGCCGGGGTAGATGTTGCTAACGCGGATGCCGCTATCTTTTTCCTCGTTGCCCAGTACCAACCCCAACGCCCCCATCCCGAACTTCGCGGCAACATACGCCGCCCCACCGAGTGGATTCGCTCGTTTGCCTGCCACCGAAACCACGTTCACAATCACCCCGTCTTTGCGGTCCAACATTTGTGGCAGAACCGCTTGGATGCAATAAAACGCCCCGTCCAAGTTCGCGCGAATCATCTTATCCCATGACTCCGGCGTGAGTTCGCGGATCGTGCGATCCTTGATGTTCATCCCGGCATTATTGACCAATATATCGACACGCCCAAAAGCCTCAGTCGCTGCTGCAATTAGCTTTTGGCACTGGGTCGCGTCCGTCACATCGCATGGAATGGCAATCGCGGTGGGTGTCAATTTTGTCCCGGTCAATTCTTCCAACGCCCCGTTCAGCTTCGCCGCGTCACGTCCGGCGATCACCACCTTCGCGCCGTGTTGCAAAAACAACTTGGCTACGGCTTTGCCCACACCCGACCCGCCGCCGGTGATCACAGCGATTTTTCCGGTAAGCTTATTCACGTGCTGTTGACCCTGAAGTGACAAATCCGTTAAGAACAACTCGATCCGGTAGTATTATGGTACTGTCCGGACGTTGCGACGGCACCCACGAGGTTGCTGTCACGAGTCATGCGAAACTTCCACCGATTTTGAGGCTCCTGGCTATGAACGTTGAACTCACCCGTCGTACCGAAGCTGTCACTGCCAGAATGGCCCAACTCCGGGGGTCACTTTGACATCGCTAGCAAGCTAGCCGCACGGGACCAACTGGAAGCGAAACAGGCCGACGCGGGTTTCTGGGACAGCCCGGATTCTGCGAAGAGCGTGATTCAACAAATCAAAGTGCTGAACGCGATTCTGAAGCCTTACGAGGGCTTGACGAAGTCGTGTGAGGACATCGCGGCGATGTGCGAACTGGCAGAAGAAGACGCTTCGTTCGAGGTGGAAGTTGAACCGGCACTCGCGCTGGCGGAGACGCAACTTGATGCGTTTGAACTCAAAGCGATGATGAGCGGCAAGCAAGACGGCTGTAACGCGATGGTGCGGTTGCAGGCCGGACAGGGCGGTACGGATGCCTGCGATTGGGCGGATCGGTTACGCCGCATGTACATCATGTGGGCGAAACGGTACGGCTTCGCGGTCGAAGAAATCGACGAAGTCGCCAACATCGAAGCCGGCGTGCAAAGCTGTGAGTTCCGCATCGTCGGCGAATACGCTTATGGCTACATGCAGGC
Source organism: Fimbriiglobus sp. (assembly GCA_043716965.1). Lineage (GTDB taxonomy): Bacteria > Planctomycetota > Planctomycetia > Gemmatales > Gemmataceae > Fimbriiglobus. The sequence goes on along the minus strand of JAYSXU010000631.1, from coordinate 8,736 downwards.
GGAAATCGGCGTGCATCGGTTCGTGCGGATCAGCCCGTTCGGTGATGGCGGCACACGGCAAACGTCCTTCGTGGCCGTGGACGTGACCCCAGAACTCGACGACACCATTACCATCGAAGTGAACGAAAAAGAACTGGAAATGCAGACGTTTTGTAGTGGCGGACCGGGTGGTCAGCACCAGAACAAGACGCAATCCGGCGTGCGGCTGATTCACAAATCCGGCGTCCGTGCCGAGAGCCGGACCGAACGCAGCCAGCCGAAAAACTACTCGAACGCGCTGGCACTGTTGAAGGCCCGCCTGTACCAAATCGAGGAGCAGAAGCGCCTCGGCGACATCGCCAACCGCTACGACTCCAAGGGCGAAATCGCGTTCGGGTCGCAGATTCGCAGCTACATCATGCAACCCTACACCCTGGTACGCGACGAACGCGACGGGGTCGAAATGAAGTCGCCTGCGGTGAACTCCGTGCTGGACGGCAACGAGGAACTCGACGAGTTCATGTACGCCTACCTCCGCCACAAAGCGCTCCGAGCAAACCGACAAAAAGCGAAAGCTTAAGAGATACGAGATAAGAGTTCACCACAGAGGCACAGAGACATCGAGAAATCCAAAACTGATATTTATGATTTCTCGGTGTCTCTGTGCCTCTGTGGTGAAAACGATTTGCGATGACTAATTCCCTCACCATCACCGTCCCGGATTTGGCTGCGACTGAAACGTTCGGGCGGCGGCTCGGGGCGGTGCTGTTTTCCGGCGCGGTGGTGGCCCTCATCGGGCAACTCGGTGCGGGCAAAACTCACCTGACCCGTGCCGTCGCCGAAGGGTTGGGCGTGAAGAACCCCGCAGCAGTTAACAGCCCCACGTTCGTGCTGATCCAAGAGTATCCTGGTCGCATTCCGGTGTACCACTTCGACACGTATCGCTTGGCCACGTCGCGGGAATTCGCCGAATTAGGCGTCGAAGAATACTTCGCCAGTAACGGGGTTTGCCTCATCGAATGGGCGGACAAAGTCACCGAGACTTTGCCCAACGAACGGCTCACAATCACGCTACATGCCACCGGCCCAACTTCACGCATCATCGAATTGGAAGCCATCGGTGAACGGTACGAAGCGGTGTTGAAAGCGCTGTATAATTTGCAGGTCGTGGTCGAGGCTTTGTGAGGCCCGACAGTACCAACAGTGGCTTCATGGTTCGGGTCATTTATCTGAACGCACTGTCGAGCCTCGAAGACTCGACTCGACCTACAAGACTCGTTTCCCTTCGACGCGCCATTTCCCGCTCGCAATCAGGCGAATGGCGTCCGGGTACACCTCGCACTCCTGTTTGAAGACTTCGGCGGCGATTTCGGCGGGTGATTGGCAGTGCGAAATGTCGATGGCCCGTTGCATGATGATGGGGCCGGTGTCGTAGGTGTCATCGACGAAGTGAACGGTGCAGCCGGAGATTTTCACGCCACTGGCAAACACCGCGTCATGCACATGTTGGCCGTACATTCCACGTCCCCCGAACGCTGGCAGCAACGACGGGTGGATATTGAGTACCCGCAGTCGGAAATCGTCCGGTATCGGCAACAATTGCAGCCACCCACCCATGACGACCAAATCCACATTCGCGGCCCGGATTGCGGAAAATACCCGGTCGGAAAAATCCCCGCGTGGTTGGGGCGTAATCACCTGCACCGGCAACCCTTGCTGCATGGCCCGCTCCACGCCGAACGCATCCGGGCGACTGGAAATCACCAATTCAATTGAGGCATTTAATTCCCCATTCTGAATGCAATCCGTCAGGTTTTGTAACGTCGTCCCGCCACCGGAGATCAGTACCGCCAATTTGGGTTTGGCGTAGGATGCTATCATGTGTTGGGTTCCGTCTCTGGTTTGCGGCATCCGGATGTTTTATGCTGGTACCTATCTTGGTGCCACGGATGACATCTTCATTGTGGGCGAATTGACACGCGCCGGAGGCGCTGATGCTGCAGGGTGAGCCGACAACCGTGTTCTATCCCGATTTGACCCGTCGGTTCGACGGGTCCACTGTGCTGGGGTATTTGAACTTCTCGGACGGTCGCGTCGATGCGCGGTTCCGCAAGAGCCTCGCAGACGCTTTCGGCTTCCTGACCGAATCCGGGGATGTGACGCCGTGGGTGACGATCCCCGGTTGGTTGCAGCACCGCGCCGACGAGTTGGAACAATCGAGGTCGGCGGCCTTTCGCGATACGGCCCAAGCGCGGCAAATCCTCGACCTCGGCTTGCGACAACTGCCCACGGCGTACCGTGCGCACCACCGCGATTTGCTGGTTCATCAGCCGGACGAGCAACTGTTCAATGCGTTCTTCCTCGCGCGGTGTTGTGAAGTCGCTCTTGCGGGTCGCACTTCGCAAACCAGCGTCGAGCGAATGCTGCGAACACTGAACGACTTCGTCGGCTATCGCCCGATTGCCTTGCTCGAAACACGGCCACAAACCGATTTCTACCTGCATGAAAAAATCTGCCCGGTCCCGCTGTATTTGAAGGGTGTCGGGACTGCACCGGGCCGCTACGCCGACTTGATCCGCCCCGCAATGGAACTACTCGCCAAGACCGATCAACATCTTTTGGAAGAAGCAAGTTTTGACCCGTCAAGGCTCGAAGAAATCGCTCTCGACCCCCGCGCGATCGACCACTTCCACCCGGTCAACAAGCGCCCGAGTGTGCTGTTCGGGGAATGGGATCCGCACCGGATCAACGGCCACGGGTACTACTTCCGCTTCGTGTTACGGCAATCGACACTTGATGCGTTGTCCCGTTGGGTGCATGGCGAGAAGTGGCCGCACACGACGGGGTTAAACGCACCGGACGCGGGGCGGATTTTTGAAGCCGCTGCCGCCTTGTGTGGCACGATCCTGATGGGCGCCGGGGTCAGCGGTGCCGGGCCAAACTTCCACGATTCCACCGTCACGTTGTCCACACTCGTGCAGCGGATTGCCCGCTACCGGGATGAATTTTACAAGCAACTGCTCACGTCGTTAACTGGCCCAAACGGCGATCGACTGCGTGAGGAAGCCACACGGTACCGGCAGCCGTTCGCGGCGGTGCGGCAGTATTTGAACCAGTCGATTGCCGGCGAGCGAGCGTTGCACTTGCAAGAACGGCGGTTGGCACTCTTGTTCGCGTCGATGGGTTACCCGAACGCCGCGCGGCAACGGGCGGCGAACATCCCGGCCCCGGCGACCCGGTTCGGCAGTGAGATTCGCCTGCTCCAAACGGAAACCGGCTTCGCCACGAAGGGCAGCAAGCTTGCGGAAGTCATCCGCTTGCTTCAGGAAGTGGAAGACCTATTACGACGTGGAATTGATTGCGGCGCGTTGATCGACCCGTGGAACATCCTCGGCTATCAAGGGCTATTTCCGATCTTCCCAGGTCGGGATGACACGGTGCGTGACCCACGTGCCGAAGACTTAATCCTGACGGTGGGTCGGCAGTTCGATTTGTACGCCCAAGGGCTATCGGTCGCGGCAGCAGGAACCGACCGGAGTTTAGAAGAGCAACTTCGACTCGGGATGCGCACCCTCGCGGAGTGGTGGGACCAATTCGCCACCGTCACCGTCGCGGACATGCCGCGTGTCCAGGGGCAAGAACGCACGGATGCCGCCGAACACGTTGCGAAAGCGACAGCACTTTGGCGAACCGGCGGGGCGTCCGACCCGGCGTTCTGGCGTAAGCACCGGGACGGGTTCCGTACCCCCGCTGCGTACTCGCAGGTGATTGATGCCCTACTGAATCATGGCGATTATCGCGCCGCGTTGGCACTGATTGTGACGTGGCTCAGTGAAGCGGACACGGTGCCGTTACAAGACCCCTCCGCGTCGTTTTTCCGATTGGCGTTCCGCTGGCTTCATGCCGTGACTGCCGGGGAGCAACTCGACCCCGCCGAACGCGGGCCATTGGTTCAGCGCTTTTTCGAGATGCTGGAATCCAATGCCGATGACCGCTGGATCGTGCCCAATCTCGGGTTCAATATCGTTCACCAAGAAGCGGGTGACGACGAAGAACCGACCGCCGATGACGATGAGGATGAGGGAGACGATGATGACGAAGAGGAAGAGGAAGTGGAAGACCCGTTCGCATCGGCCTATGAGGAGATGACGTTCAAGGATTCGGCTGACGACGGCGAAGAAGGGGCCGTCGCAGAAGGCGGGCCACGGACATCGACGGGCGATTTCTCACTGGATGATGACGCAGACCGGGCCGAGGAACGATTGCGATTCTTGGCAGCAGTGGCACGGTTGTGGCGTACAGCGGCCCGTCCGGACATTTGGGACCGCACCGATGCCACGGCCATGAGCGCGGTCAGCGAATGGCTTCGGATGGCACGCGGAAACTTGGGATTGTTGCGAGCGCTGATCGAACGGGTTCACCAGATCACGGTGCCAGAATCGACGACCGGACTCGAAGGCGTGATGGAGTACGACCGCAGGCGGGCCGTAAAAGCGGGCTTGCTCGAACTGGCGGTGCAAACGTCGGTCGAGACATCGTCAGCAGCGCGCGCGCTGGCCGCACTCTTGTCGCGCTCCGCAGAATTGCCCGCCAAGCCCGACGGCACCAAGCCAAATGTGACCGGGCCGACTTCCGAACTATCGAATTGGGAAGCCATTGCGATTCGACTAGAACGGGCGGTCGCGTCCGCCGATGCCGCCGGTGCCAGACGGTTATTGCCTCTTTTTGTTACACACTTCCGGCATGAACCGCTTCTGGTTAGCCCGCCTGTTGATGGCGGCAAACCGGCGCAAGCCTTGCGTGCCCAAACCGCATTGCACATCATTGAATCGTTGTTGGCCCGCTTGCCGCGATTGGGTTTGTTGCGCGAGACGTATCAACTCATCAAACTCGCCCGCGGCATGGAACGCAACGAACCGCCGGAAGGGCGCCGCGTTTCATCGTTCGACCAACTGTTCCGCACCGCCGTGATTGGCGTCGTAGACGCCTTGTTAACGGCGGCCAAGGATTGGGGCGAAGATGCCAGCGAAGACGGCCCGCTAGCCTCGGCGTTGCGGCAGATGGCCGATTCGTTTCGGACATTGTGGGTCGATCACAGCATCGGCTTGCGGCTCTCGACGTTGGAATCGGTGCTGGAACGCGAAGAGTGGGACGAGTTGCGGGCGTTCATCAAAGAGTACGGCAGCGACCTGTTCACCGTGCGGTTCCTGTCGCTGTCGAACATTCGCGGAATACTGGCCCAAGGGACCGCGAACTGGCTGGACCGCCAAGCTCTCGAAACGGACGAACCCTTGAAGCTCGTCACGGCCTTTAGCGAAGGGACATCGGACCGCGTCCGGCTGGCGCGGCTGTTTGAAGTCGTGTTGCAATCCCTCGTCGAACACTACGACGAGTACCGCGACTACAACACCACGACCACGCAATCCGATTACGGCGAAAATCTGTACATCCTCCTCGACTTCATGCGGTTGAAAGTGACCTACGACCGCTATGCGTGGCGATTGCGACCGATGATCCTGTCGCACGAGGTGCTTTGCCGCAAGGGGTTCGATCGTCTCGCGGCCAAGTGGCGCGAGTTCATAGCCGCCCAATCGCAGAAGATGTCGGACGACCTGCTGGTCCAACTGGCCGCCCGCGAATCCGAACACGCGATCAAGCTCCGTACCGTCCGGGACCGGCTTGAAGAACGCTTCTTGCAACCCCTCCGCATCGACCAAGCCGGCGCCCGCGTGGCCCGTGCTGCCGCCGCGGCGCGGGACGGCCAACCCGAGGACAACCCGTCGTTCACCGGCTTACTGGCGACCATTCAACCGCTCGCCGACCACCCCTCCGGCGTCGGTCTCGATGTCCCAGTGTGGTTGCGTAGACTCGAAGACGAACTCCGCAAAGTCCGCACCAACGACCCCGACGGCGAAGGCGACACCTTCGAGCAATACCCCTTCCCGCTCCCGATCACTCTCGACTTCAACGACCTCAAGCAACAACTCCGCGACTGGGAAAAGCCCATTGAGTGAGTCACCACGAATCACACGAATCGGACGAATAATACTTAAGAAGACAGGGTCTTTATGTATGGAGTGTCGAAGCGCTGATACCGCGTGCCCCACGTCTTGGCTGTTGTCATTATTCGTTTGATTCGTGTAATTCGTGGTGATTGATCCGGGTTATGTGAACGTGATCTCGGTCTTTGCCACGGCGGCTTCGAGGCGTTCGAGGTAGTCGGCGCGCGGGATTTCGAGGGCGCCCATGCGGGTGGTGTGGTCGGTGACCATTTGGGTGTCGAAGAGGGTGTAGCCGCGTTTTTGCAGGTGGTGGGCGAGGGCGACGAGGGCGACTTTGGACCCGTCGGTCACGGTGAAGAACATCGACTCACCCGCGAACAGTCCGCCGATCGCCACGCCGTAAATGCCGCCTGCCAGCAACCAATCGGTGTCCGTTTCATCACGCACCCAGGTTTCGAGGCTGTGGGCGTAGCCGAGTTTGTGCAGCGTGCTGTACGCATCAATCATTCGCGCCGTGATCCAGGTGCCTTCTTCCCGTGCATTTGCACACGCCTGAATCACCGCCGCGAAATCCTGGTTGATCGTAATGCGAAATCGGCCCGATTTCAGCGTTTTCAGCAGCGAACGAGAGACGTGAACTTGGTCGAACTCGAAGATGCCGCGTGGCGTCGGTGACCACCACAAAATGGGGTCGCCGTCGTTAAACCACGGGAAGACGCCCTCGCAGTAAGCCCGGATCAATGTCTGCGGTCGAAGGTCGCCGCCCACGCCAACCAGCCCGTCCGGACCAGCCGACGCCGGCGGTAACCAGAGCCGTTTGCGGTTGTTGCCGTCCTTCATGTTTCGCTGCCGTCGTTGATTCCGGGTTCACGCAAAATCAGTTTACCGACGGTCGTTGCCGGGAAGTAGCACAAAGCGAGTCAAAGATGGTACCGAGTCTGGCAAATCTTTGTGGCCGCTTTGATTTCGGCCCTGAAGGGGACGTTCTGTCAGCCCAGGGCCATGCCCTGGGAACCCGCAACGCACGGTTGATTCGGTGAGATAACACCGGGCATGAACGGTCGAGACAGGTCCAAAAACCTGATCGCTGCTTGGCACCCAGGGCATGGCCCTGGGCTGACAGAACGTCCCTTTCAGGGCCGAAAACCAAGAGAATTCATCCGCCCGAAAAATCAGCCCGTCTCGGTGGATAACTTCTCCACTCACACCCAGTTATGTGTGGTCCAATACCCCGTTTTTCATAGAATATATGACAACTATTGCTTCACCCCACCTTTCTTCCCGGTCTGACCGAGGAGGTCAGCTTGGCCGACTTGACTCCCCCCCCGATTGACACCCTACTCGATGGCCTCGCCCCCATCGACGGCCTCGATATTGTGGACGAATTGCGGGACAGCTATCTCACGTATGCGCAGTCGGTGATGGTGAGCCGGGCGTTGCCCGACGTGCGGGACGGGTTGAAGCCGTCACAGCGGCGGATTCTCGTGGCGATGCACGACCTCGGTCTCAGCCCGACATCGGCGACGACGAAGTGTGCGGGCATCATCGGCGAGACGATGAAACGTTACCACCCGCACGGTGACGCCAGTATTTACGCCACCCTCGTGCGGATGGCCCAAGACTGGGTGCTACGGTCGAAGCTGATTCACGGGCAAGGCAACTTCGGCTCGGTCGCGGGTTTGCCAGCAGCCGCCCACCGTTACACCGAAGCGCGGTTGATGCCGGCTGCCGCCGAAATGCTCGCGGACTTGGAATCGGACACCGTTGACTTCATCGACAACTACGACGGTAAATACCGCGAACCGCTCGTGCTGCCGAGCAAGTTCCCGAACTTGCTCGTGAACGGCTCCGACGGCATCGCGGTCGGCATGGCCACCGACATTCCGCCGCACAACCTCCGCGAAGTTTGCAACGGCCTGATCCGGTTGCAGGATGAACCGGAACTCTCCCTGCAAGACCTCATCGAGATCATCCCCGGCCCGGATTTCCCCACCGGCGGCATCATCATGGGTCGCCACGGGATCGTGCGCGGTTACCTGGGCGAACGGTCGCGCATGACCTTGCGGGCACGGGCGGATATTGTTGAAGAAGGCAAAGGGAAAACGCCGCACATCGTCATCCGAGAAGTGCCGTTCCAAGTCACGCGGAACAAGCTCGCCGAAGACATTGGCAGGCTGGTGAAGGACGAACGGATCGTGGGCATTTCGGGGATCCGCGACGAGTCCTCCGCCCGCAACGGCGAACCCGTCCGGCTGGTCATCGAACTGAAACGCGGCGCCGACCCGCACCTGATCCTGAACCAAATCTACCAGTACAGCCCGCTGCAAACGACGATCAGCATCGGCTTGCTCGCGCTGGTCGATGGCCGCCCGCAGTTCCTGTCGATGAAGGAGATGATGCAGAAGTTCCTGGACCACCGCGTCCAGGTGATCCGCCGCCGCACGCAGTTCTTGCTGCGCGAGGCCAAGCGCCGCGGCCACGTCCTGGAAGGGCAACTCATCGCCATTTCGTCGCTCGACGAGGTGATTCGGATTTGTCGCACGTCGCCGAGCCGGTCCGAGGCGAAGGAACGATTGCAACTGATGGAAGTCGAAGCCGTCGTGCTGCAACGCGCCATCGGCGATGAAGGTTTCGTCGCGCTGCAATCCGAACTCGGCGTGACCGCGATTTACAAGATGACCGAAGCGCAAGCCGAAGCCGTGGTGCGGATGCAACTCGGGCAACTCGCGGCGCTCGAAAGCGGTGAGATTCTCAA
>JAYSXU010000064.1:0-2132 GCA_043716965.1 Fimbriiglobus sp. | reverse complement strand
CTACCGCCAAGTACCGCGAACTCGGCACCGTGGCGAATCTGCTCACCTTCAACCGGATGAACGCGCTCCCGACCCGCAACTTCCAACAAGGCCAATTCGCCGACGCCGACGCCATCTCCGGCGAGAGCTTCAACACCGGACACCGTGTGGCGAAAAAGTCCTGCGCCGCCTGCACGATCGGGTGCGAACATATCTACAAATCTGGCGAAAAGGGCGTGCGATTGGAGTACGAATCGCTGTTCGCGCTCGGGCCGTTGTGCGGGGTCGGGGACCGCGACATGATCTTGCGTGCTGCCAGTTTGTGCGATGAACTCGGCCTCGACACGATCTCCGCCGGGGCGACGATTGCGTTTGCGATGGAGTGCAGCGAGCGTGGGTTTATTCCCCATCAGCTACCCTTTGGTAGCGGTGACATCGTGTTGTCATTGTTGAACCTGATCGCCAATCGGGTTGGGTTGGGGGACGTGTTGGCGAACGGCTCGCGGATCGCGGCGGAGGTGATCGGTTGTGGTTCCTCCGACTTCGCGCCGCACGTCAAGGGGCTGGAATTGCCGGGCTACGAACCGCGCACCCTGCAAGCGATGGCGCTCGGGTTTGCGGTCGGCACACGCGGGGCGGATCACAACCGAAGTGGCGCGTATGAGGTCGATTTTTCGAGCGTCGGCGACCGACGGCACGGCACCGCCGAATCCGCACAACTCGCCATCGACACCGAGGATCGTGCGGCCCTCATCGACTCACTCATCCTGTGCAAATTTCTGCGTGGCGTCTTCACCGATATTTGGACCGAGACGGCGGAGTTGTTGTCCCATGTGACGGGTTGGGATGTGACCGCGGCCGAACTTCGCACCACCGCCCGCCGAATCATCACCGCGAAAAAACTGTTCAACATCCGCGAAGGGTGGACCCCCGCCGAAGACACCTTACCGAAGCGGTTTCTGACGGAATCTCTTCCCGACGGCACCAGCCCCGGCGCGACCTTGACAGCCGAACGGCTTCAGGACATGGTATCGGCCTACAACTTGGCGCGCGGGTGGACTTATGACGGGTGGGTTCCGGCGGAACGGATCGACGAGTTGGAATTGCGGGCCGCGCTGGACGAAAACATTTATACACTACTGACACCGAACTAACCGCGATTGGAATTCCCTGCAAAAACCTATGGCAATCCCGGAACCAAAACCGCTCACCGTGACCGCACTCACCAATACGGTGAAGTTGCGGTTGGAGGAGCATTTTGCGGGCGTGTGGGTGATGGGTGAGGTGACGAACTTCGTGCGGGCGGCATCGGGGCACGTCTATTTTTCACTAAAGGATTCCGGTGCGACCCTACGGAGTGTCATGTTTCGCGGCTTCGCACTGCGGTTGAAATTCGAGCCACGGGACGGGATGCAGGTCGTCGCGCGTGGCGGCATTACGGTCTACCCGCAACGCGGTGAATACCAACTCATCGTCGAAGAACTTACGCCCAAGGGCATCGGTGCCGCCGAACTTGCGTTGCGACAATTGAAGGAAAAGTTGCTGCAAAAAGGGTACTTCGACCCGAAGCGCAAGAAGCCGTTGCCAAAGTACCCCCGGCGGGTCGCGCTCATTGCCAGTGCCACCGGCGCGGCGATTCGGGACATGCTCGAAATACTCACGACCCGCTGGCCCTTGGCGGATGTCATCGTGCGGTCGTCGCGGGTGCAAGGCGAGGGTGCCGCCCAAGACATTGCCGCATCCGTGCGGTTGCTGAATCGCCTGCACAAACTGCGGACGTTGCCGCTGGACGCCATCGTGATCGGGCGTGGCGGTGGCAGTTCGGAAGACCTCGCGGCGTTCAACGAAGAAGTTGTCGCCGATGCGATTCATGAATCGGTGGTCCCGATCGTCTCGGCGGTCGGCCATGAAATTGACGTGAGCATCGCGGACTTGGTGGCGGATTATCGTGCCCTGACGCCATCGCAAGCAATCACCGCGTTGACACCCGATCGTGGCGAGTTAATGGATGGTCTGATGGATTTGAAAGACCGCCTCGGGGATGCCGTGGTGCATCGCATTCAACTGGCCCGCCAACGGGTCGATCAACTCGCGGACCGACCCGCGTTAAGAAAGCCGCTGCAACGGGTCCGCGACCTCGAACAGGAACTCGA
>JAYSXU010000630.1:0-10403 GCA_043716965.1 Fimbriiglobus sp. | reverse complement strand
CCTTCATTCAGTGGAAGTCGTGTGTCGGGCCTCGCAAAGCCTCGACCGCGACCTACAAATCGCTATTTGCTCTTCCGCTTCGCCAGTTCTTTCTGCACGTCCTTCAGCGACTTAGTGTTGAACACGTCGGCCTTTGTCAGCCAGCCGCGACGGGCGACGTTGACCCCGTAGGGCACGAGCGCGAGGTCACCGGGGCTGTGGGCATCCGGGTTGATGACGAGCGGGATGCCCAGTGCTTTCGCGCGTTTGACGTGGGTCCAATCGAGGTCGAGGCGTTCGGGTTGGCATTGATCTCGATCATCTTGCCGTGCTTGGCGGCGGCTTGCAGTACCTTTTCCATGTTCAGTTTGTACCCGTCGCGGCGGAGTAACAACCGTCCGGTGGCGTGGCCGAGCATCGTGACGTGCGGGTTCGACAAAGCCTTACACACCCGCGCGGTTTGGTCGTCCTCATTCAGCCCGAACAGGCTGTGGACGCTGGCCACGACGTAATCGAACCCGGCCAGCAACTCGTCGTCGTAGTCCATTGACCCGTCCGCGAGGATGTCGCACTCGGTGCCTTTCAGGATTTGCACGTCTTTCAATTTCTTGTTCAGCGAGTCAATCTCCGCCCACTGTTCCCTGACGCGATCGGGTGACAGGCCGTTGGCGACGGTCAACGATTGCGAATGATCGCCGACACCGAAGTATTCGTAGCCAAGCTTCTTCGCCGCAAGTGCCATTTGCTCCAGTGTCGCGGTGCCGTCGCTGGCAGTGGTGTGGTTGTGGAAAACGCCACAAATGTCGTCGGGTTCGATCAACACGGGAAGCTTGCCTGCCTCTGCAATCTCGAATTCGCCGGTATCTTCGCGCATCTCGGGCGGTAGCCAATCTAAATCCAGTGCGCGATAGACAGCAGCTTCATCTTTGCAGGAGACATTGCCGTTTTCGCCGCTCAGGGCGTACTCGTTCAGGCTCAAGCCCCGGTCGATTGCGCGTTGTCGGAGTCGGATGTTGTGGTCCTTGCTACCTGTGAAATGCAGCACGGCGTAGGGGAACTGCTCGTCCGTCACGATGCGGAGGTCGGCGTTCAGCACGATCGTTTCTTTGCCGTGGGTCAGCGACGCGATGATGCTCGACTTGGTTGGGCCGTGCCCGGTCACCTGCATCACGTTGGGTAGCGAAACGAACGCATCCATGATCGGTTGCGGCGCGTTGCTGCTAATCAGGATGTCGATGTCCTTGGCGGTTTCCCGCCGACGGCGGAGGCTACCGCACAACTCGGACCGGATCACGCCCGGCAATTTCTGAAGCTGTTCGAGCAGAGCGACGCCCAGCGGGTAGGCTTGGTCGAACCGCACCCGATTGCCGACCGTGCCGAGGAACCGCACCCCTTCGAGAATCTTCGCAGCGGTCTTATCGCCGAAGCCCTTCAACTTGGCGACTTCGCCGTTCTGGCACGCCGCCTGAAGTTTCTCAATCGTGTCGATGTCCAGCAAGTCGAACAGCGCCTTCGCCTTCTTCGGCCCAAGACCGTTGATCCGCAACATCTGCACCAACCCCGGCGGCACGGTGGCGCGGAGTTCTTCGAGATACGGCAATCGCCCCGTGGTTACGAGCGTGGTAATCTTATCCACCATCGCGTCACCGATGCCCCGAACTTCGCCGAGTTTCTTGGTGGCGATGAGATCCTTCAGGTCACCATCGAGCTGCGAAATGGCCCGCGCGCCGTTGGCGTAGGCGTTCGTGCGGAACTGGTTTTCTCCCTTCAGTTGCAACAACGTGCCAATCTCTTCTAGCGCGGCGGCAACTTCATCTTTGGTCATGGTGGGACTCCTGGGTTTGGTGGTGGAGTATTGTAGACGGAAAGCAAAAGCCCACGGATCACTATCCGTGGGCTTTCTGGGTTGCGGTTCACCAACTCAACTACGCCACCTGTTTGACACCGACTTTCTGGCGGTGTTGCGGTGCGTGCAGGATAATTTCCAGGCCATTCACGATGCGGTCGCCGCCCCGGCCGTCGATCAGGTTGCGGGCACAGCGGGACATCCCGAGACGCTCCATTGGGTCGTCGAGGACGATGTTCACCGCTTCGTGAAGCTGGTCGAAACTGACGTCCGATGCGGCCCCCAGGAACGTCGCGGCACCTTCGTCGTCCATGCGCTTGGCGTTGAGCAAGTGGGCGGGCTTCGTCGGCAGCGTCAGTTGCGGGATGCCGACGCAACACAGTTCGAGCGCACAGGCTTCGCCGGAAGTCAGCGCGAAATGGCCGCGAACGAGGCGTGTCATCATCTCCTTGGTCTCGGTGACGATCTCGACGCGGCCCTTGTTCGCGGCCACGAAGTCTTCGAGTTCGCCGTAGTACGGGTGGTGTGTTCGGCACAGAATCGAGACCTTGTCCACCTTGGGCATCTCCAAAAGCTGCTCGGTCCGCGACAGAGTTTGGTTGCCAAAGTCGTCGTCCCCGAACGCAACCAGTGCCCGAAACGGACCGGGTTGTTCCGTGGCGCGGATCGTCCGTTGCCGTCGGAAGACACCGCGAACCAAGGCGAACCTTCGCCCCAAGAGGAGTTGTGTTCCCGGCTCGTACTTGTACGCCTTCAAGCTCGGCGACAAGTACGGGTTCACAACTAGGTGACTGGGATGCTTGATTGCGGCGTCCGTGTCGAAGGCCAACACGGTGATGCCAGTTTTGCGGAGCGCGTTCAAGTAGTCCGGCGAGACGTTGCTACCCGCCACGACGACCGCCGTTGCGTGAAGGCGTCGCGCTTGGCGGATCGTCGCTTCGAGATCACCCGGCGATCCCAACAAGTTCTCGGACGCGGCCCAGTCGTTGTTGCCGCGATGGATCACCTGGGCCAACGACAGCGGTTCGAGGTAGCTGAAAAAATGCGTTCCCCGCCTCCGCCGTTGCAGCGCCGCGGCGAACGATAGGCAGTGATAGAACGACTCCCAACCTTGGTCGGGAGTGCCATCACAGCGAAATAGAATCGGTCCACGCTTCACATCCATGCGAGCGTCCAATCGGGTGGTTAGGTTTTTCCGTTGCTAGGTGGTTCGATGGCGGGGCGCGTTGGGCATGTCCCTCGACCAATCGCCTGAAGCGATTCGACGAAGGCCGTCAACGACTCCGATACCGAACGACCTACTGCCAAGCCGGTTGGTGCGAAACGACACGCCGAGATAGGACCGCGCACGATGACCGTGCAAGGCTGGGGCGAGCCGCGAATCGACACCTCTTCTCCGGGGGACCGTTCCGTCGGTCCCTTTGTTCCGCCGCGTGTGGGTTCCGGTCCTCATGCGGCAGAAGTTAAGTCATGGGTTCCGAGCCATGTCTCAACGAGGCGGATGGTAATCCAATTTTTTTGCTGGCGACAAGGCCACTTTGCGGATTCTGTCAAAGATGGCGTTTGTTCCATGTGGAACCGGGGGGTGACGGAAGATAGGTCAGTTGTTTTCGCCGAATCTGCGGTCGCTTCAAGCCTACGATTTCCTCTTCCCCTTTTCGGGGCGGTTGCTATGACCGTTGCTCGTAACAGGCTGGTTCGGGGGAGCTAGCAGTCAAAGTTTGGGAGCGATGCTCGGGGGAGCCAACATGAATGCAGGACACACAAGCCACGCGCCGAACGCGGGAATGGTTGAGATCGGCAAGATTCGCAACAACCCGTACCAGCCGCGCAAGCGGTTCGACGACGACGAACTGAAGCAACTGACGGACAGCGTCAAAACGCACGGGATTCTCCAGCCGATTGTTGTCCGCGATGCGGGCGATCACTTCCAACTCATTGCCGGGGAACGGCGGCTCCGGGCGGCGTCGGCGGCGGGCCTGGGACACATCCCGGTTCACGTCGTCGCCTTCAACGACCAACAAGTTTATGAAGCGGCACTGGTCGAAAACATCCAGCGAGCCGACCTGAACGCCATCGAAAAAGCGCACGGGTTCAAGGACTACCTCGAACGCTACGGCATGACCCACGACCAACTCGGTACGAAGTTGGGCATTGATCGCACGTCGGTTAGTAATCTGCTCGGGCTGCTCAACCTGCCCGTGGACGTGCAAGATGCCGTGCGTCTCGGCCAAATCACACTCGGCCACGCCAAGGTGTTGAAGGGCCTGGGTGATGCCGAAAAGCAAAGTGCCCTGAGCAAGCAAACCATCATGCAAGGACTCTCGGTCCACGCCCTCGACGCGATCGTCAAAGAGCAGAAACAGGGAAGCACAACTGGAACTGCCACCACCCGCGAACCGGCCGAGAAAGTGGAGAAAACCCAACACGTCGTGAGCGTGGAGAACGAACTTCGCCAACGCTTGGCGGTCAAAGTCGAGATCAAAGTGAAGGCCCGAGAGAAGGGACAAATTGTGATCGGGTTTGAAACGAACGACGACTTCGAGCGAATTATTGACGCGCTGCGAAAATAACCACTCGCCGAAACCGAATCACTTAACGCCCGCCGGGATTCCCGACGGGCGTTCCTGTTTCCCGATCCGACTTTGCGATAAACTACGGACAGCATAACCCCTAAGGATTTTCCTATGATCCGCTCCCGAATCGCGTTCGTCGCACTACTCGGACTGTTCGCACTACCTGCAATCAGTGCCGCGAAAGACCCGAAGCTAGCCGAATACACGTCCGACGAAGGCCGCTTCAAGGCGATGGTTCCGGCGAAGATGTTGGCCGAAAAATCGAAGGTATTGGCATACGGGCCGAACGAAAACCAGGTCGTGAAGATGACGACGGAGAAGTGCGATTGCCCCAACAGCGGTGGCGTTTACTCCGTCACCTTCGCCGACTACCCGCCACAGTTCAAAGACGTGTCACCGAAAACCATCCTCGATGGTGTCCGCGACGGCATGGTCGGCCAACCCGGTTTGGAAGGTAAACTCGAGTACGAAAAGGATGTCACGATCGGTCAGGGAATGGACAAGTTGACGTACCGCGAGATTAAAATCAAAGCGGGGTCGAAGGTCGTCCGCGCCCGACTGTACCTGATTGAAACACGGCTCTACCAAGTCCTGGTGACGGGTACCGAAAAGAACACCAATGCCGCCGTCGCCGAAGAGTTTTTGAATTCGTTCAAGGTGGTCAAGTAACATTGGGTTTCACCACCCGGATTCCTTGCAAAGCGGTCATGTGGCAGGTAGCGTCTGTGGTGTTCTGCGATTTTCCACCAGCCAAGGAATTCCACGATGCGTTCCCTTTTGCTCGTTTTTGTTTTCGCGTTGGGAGCGTTGACTCCCATTCTCGTCGCTCAAGACCCACCCAAAACGGAGAAGGGGGATAAGAAAGCGGTCAAAAAGTACGTCTCCGAGGAAGGCAACTATAAAATCGCGTTTCCCAGTAAGCCACGACTCCAGGAGAAAAAAATCCAGACGACGGCCGGCGAAACGGTCCTGAGGATGGCCATCGCGGAAAAAGCCAATTCGGCATACCTCGTCAATTGGAACGTAATGCCAAGTGGCACCAAGGACTTCGATCCCAAAAAGATTCTCGACGAAGCGGAACAGGGCGTTCTCAAAAGCAGCAAACTACTCACGACTAAACCAGTCGAATTCGGGCCGAAAAAAACCCCGGCGCGGGAAGTGATCTGCGTCAATCAGGCGGGAATTCACTACCTCGTCCTGATCATTGTGACGGACGATCGACTCTACCAAGTGTTGGTCGGCGGCTCGAAAGAACTGGTCGCCAGCGAGGAAGCTAAAGACTTCCTAAAATCAATGGAACTGACCGGCGACGAAAAGTGAACCAAATCGGGCTTCCCCCCCTCCCTACTGCGTAGTAAGATGCTGCTATACAAACGGGGTGTAGCTCAGCTTGGCTAGAGCGCCTGCCTTGGGAGCAGGAAGTCGTCGGTTCAAATCCGGCCACCCCGACTGATACCATAAAACGGCTCGCTGCATATATTTGCAGCGAGCCGTTCTCAATTGTAGCAACCCTGTTAGGTTATCCGGCAAAGGCGCCGCGTTGATTTGGACCTACCAATTCTGGCAGTTGGATGTCAAAACAGGCTCTGATGGCCGGGTGGAGTCCATCGGCTGCATCCCGTCGGACAGCGTCTATCGAAGTACAGTTGGCCACGTTATTCAACTTCCAAAATAGACCGCTAAGCTATTCAACCTCTACGGCATCAGATTTCAGTGACAGGCGCCTTGAGTTCGGGTACTGTAAATAAACACACCGAAATATTCTGCACATCGGGGACCGCACGTGTCGAATTCAGCACGCAAGGGATTGACCCTGATCGAAGTCCTTGTCACCATTGCTGTCTTGATCGGCCTGTTGCTCCCGGCGACACGTCGCGTTCGTGTCGCATCTACCCGCGCTCAGTGCCAGAACAATCTCAGACAATTGATGTTGGCATTTCATTCGTTTCAGTCAACGGGCGGATCGGATGTGCCCGGCACACAACACTTCCCACCAGGTTGTGAGGGATCGGGAACAACTGCCGAAGAACGACTCAGTTGGATGGTCGAGTTGTTGCCTTACCTCGAACAGAACAACTTGTATCAGCAGTTCGATCGTGAAAAGGGATACACAGGGAATCTGCCCGCAGCCCAGATTCGCACTCGGACATTCATCTGTAGCGAGTCGAAGGAAGCGGATACGGTGGACGCCGTGTCCCATTACATCGCGATGGCGGGCATCGGACCCGACGCTGCGAGGAATCCGGCTGGCGCTTCCGGCAACGACTTCATGGGATTCGACCGTCTGACCACTTGGGCGATGATCGTGGATGGAACCTCGAACACGATTGCCCTGATGGAAACGCGATCCGGCCTCGGGCCGTGGGCACGAGGCGGCTGGTCGAACTTGCGCGGATACGACCCGACCGACTTGCCGCTTCACGGCGAACAACGACCGTTCGGCGGACATACTGGCGGAAATAATGCTGCGATGGCCGACGGCTCGGTCCGATTCATTTATGCTTCAATCGACCCAATGCAATTGGCCGCTGCGATCACCATCAACGGAGGAGAACAGGTAAATTTGGAATGAGCAACTCCGTAAGATTGCGAATTCTAACAACGTTCCTCCGCTGGCTCGCGGTCTTGTTGATCCTGCGGGTGCTGGTCGCCATTTTGGCGAACTACCCCGATTACTTTCCGCCGAATTTCGATTCGCTCTTCCTACAAGGCCGCGAGGCGACGTTCAGTGGCGCCTACCGTCCGGCGTTTTACATTCACATCGTTTCCGCTCCGGTCGTGCTGTTCAACGGATTGATCCTACTGAGTGAATCCGTTCGCCGTCGTCACCGTGCGCTGCACCGGTATTTGGGTCGGGTTCAAGTCATCGTGCTACTACTGCTCGTGCTTCCGAGCAGTGTCGTGATGTCCCGGCACACCTTCGCTGGTTGGTCGGCGGGACTGAGTTTTCTCTTACTCTCAGTGACAACCGCTGTCTGTGCAATTGGCGGTGTCGTGAACGCTCGCCGTCGCAGATACGACCAGCACCGTCGATGGATGCTTCGCTGCTATGTCTTGATCTGTTCGGCGGTGACACTTCGTCTGATGTCGGGGATTGCGGGACTGGTCGAAGTATCGAGTGCAGAGGTGGCATACATCGTCGCCACGTGGAGCAGTTGGCTACTACCGCTAGCCGCCACCGAGATCGGGTTGCGGTTGCGGGCGAATCGGTTCTTGCTGAAGTACGACGAGTAAACGAGGCAGCCGTGGAGCGCGATTACGAAATCACGTTCTGTGGCTTTTCCGCATCGCTGCCACAAAAAGTGATTTCGATTGGTTATCAACTCACGCGATTTGTTAACCTGCGTTTACACCCGCTGGCTGTCCTGACCATCGACTACTTGGTGAATCTGGGAAAATACTCGCACAGCTTGCTCCTTTTTTGGTACGCTCCTATCCTCCCGTTCGCCAGTGGGATGGACCCCTCGAAGGACGACCTGATGAACCGACGCCATTTCTTTCAGTCTGTTGCGCGGATTACCACGGCCACCGTTGCCATCCCAACGATCGGGGCGTGCTACGGTTTCGCGGCTTCGACCAACCTCAAAATTGATCGCCAGACGCTGACGTTGCGCAACCTGCCGACGAACTTCCAGGGAACGACCGTGGCTTTCGTCACGGACATTCACCACGGGCCGTTCGTCAGTTTGGACTATGTCGCGGGGATTGTCCGCACCACGATGACGTTGAACCCGGATCTCATCGTGTTGGGCGGGGATTACTCGCACCGCGACAGCAAATACATCGCACCCTGCTTTGACATATTGAAGTGTCTCTCCGCACCACTTGGCGTGTTCGGCGTACTTGGCAACCACGACTACATGCACGGCGAACGGCTGACCCGCGACGGCATGAAAAAGGCGAACGTCACAGAATTGACGAACAGCGGATGTTGGCTCACCCGGAATGGGGACCGGCTTCGGCTTGCTGGCGTCGATGACCTCTGGCACGGCCGCCCGGACTTGACGAACGCACTTGCCGATACTCGGCTCACCGATGCTTGCGTGCTGATTTCCCACAACCCGGACTTTGCGGAAACCCTGACCGACCGGCGCGTCGGCTTGGTGCTGAGTGGCCACACGCACGGCGGGCAAATTGTGTTACCGGGGTACGGCGCGCCGATCACACCTAGCCAGTACGGGCAAAAGTACACCCACGGCTACGTCGAAGCGCCCGCCACGCAAGTTTACGTTTCTGCAGGGACCGGGCTTTCCATCCTGCCAGTCCGGGTCAATTGCCAACCGGAAATCACCTTGATAACCTTAGTGTGAACCGAGCCACGACCGTCAGGGAGTGGCCCAACCAACCTCACTCGAACCGTAAATACCATCAAGACACACCGATTCGTGAGCGGAAGTTTAGGCCACTCCCTGACGGTCGTGGCTCGGTTGAGTCGCTGAATCAAACTGGAGAAGACGATGAAACACGTTGCGTTGATGGTGACCCTGTTCGTCAGCCTCGCGGGGCTGACGCAAGCGAGCAACAACCTCGCGGACCCGACCGCCGGCAAGTGGATTGTCGATAGCGTGATCCGTGATGGCAAAGTGGACGACGACTTGAAGGGTGCGACGCGGGTTCACGACGGCGAGAAGTATAGCGTGACACCAGTCGCCGGAAGCAAAACCCCAACGGTGTCCGGAACACTGGTCATTGACGTGAAAAAGCGACCGTACATGATCGACATGCGGCCCAGCACGGGTCGGTACAAAGACAAGACGCTGCTCGGTATCGCCAAAGTCGATGAAGACAAGCTCACCATTTGCTTCGCCGAACCCGGCAAAGATCGCCCGGTCATCTTCGACAGTAAAGAAGGTAGCGGCGTGGTCTTAGTGGTTCACACGAGAGCGAAGTAGTGTTTCAAAGACAAAGCCGGTGGGTGATACCCACCGGCTTTGACTTGGTTACGCCAACCACGTCTTTCCACTCGGCGGATGAGTCACTTCGATCTGCGGTCGGACCCGCCCTGCCACAAGTTGGAATGTCAGCGCCAAGACAGAACTCACGAGAATCGTCGGCTGCTCTGTGTCCGATCGTCTGGCAAGTTCTAGCACGCCGTCCTTGAGTTGAAACAATTCAATGATCCACGGATCGCGCTTCACGATCAACACTTCTCGGGTGTTCACCTTGGCGTAAAACTCGAACTTGGCATACGGCTTTTCACCGGGGCTGATGATCTCCGCGAGGAAGTCCGGACCCCCTTGCCAGTGGGTTCCGTGGTTGATCGCCGGGTTCGTGTTCAAGTATACGACGACATCCGGACCCCGAAAGTTATGTCCCCATTGGTCATCGCGGTCGCTGATGTTCACACCCGCCGTGATGCAACCGATCCCCGGTACTTCGACAGCCGCCGCGATCGGCAACAACAGCTTGAACTGGATATCTTGGTGTTCGTTGTTCGGCATCGGTGGCATGACAACAACACCCTCCCAAACTTCCTCGAACCGGGACTCGCGCTCAACCGGCGAGTCACGAAACTTAGGTTCTGTCTGGGGATCGAGAACTTGCACGTCCATGCTGCACCTCACTTCTTCGGTTCGTCTTTGAGGCTGGTCAGGAACTCGATGATGTCGCGGAGTTCGCGCTTGGTGAGCTTTTTGTGAAGATCGTCCGGCATCGCGGACTTGTCGGGTTTTTCGCTTTCAACATCGTCCTTCGGCACCGTGATGACCTTGTTGTCGGCGGTCACAATTGTGTACCCGGTGGCGTCCTTTTTGCGCAACACACCTGCAAGCGATTTGCCATCGACGGTGTTCAGGATCACGCTCTGATAGCCTTCCGCAATCTTAGCGTTCGGATACACGATGGATTCGAGCAAGTAGTCACGCTGTTGCTTCGCACCAATGCCGTTAAGTTGCGGGCCGACATCGCCGCCTTGGCCGTCCAGCTTGTGGCATCGTTGGCAGTACACGGCAGCATTGTTGATGAACAGTTCGCGGCCACGGGTCGCATCGCCGCCGGCGATC
>JAYSXU010000629.1:0-31711 GCA_043716965.1 Fimbriiglobus sp. | reverse complement strand
TCACCCGTGCCATTGCCGTCGACGCCGATGATGTTCGACGAACCGCCGTACATGAACACGCCGGAAATGCTGTTGCCCAAAGCCGCCGTGCCGGCCGCGTTCGTGCCAACCCTGTTGCCTTGTACCTTATTGCTGTCCGACTCAAGCAGAATGCCCCATGCGTCGTTGCCGGAGACGAGGTTGCCGACGATGAGGTTCGAGTTCGCGCCGACTAACGTAAAGATGCCGTCGCCGCCGTTGCCCTTGTCACCTGTACCGGCGATGTCAGTGCCGATGTAGTTTCCCTGGATCGTGCTGCCGATACCCGCATTGAGCCAGATGCCTTCGTTAGCGAAGCGGTTAATGACAAAGCCTTGAATGACGACCGACGACGCATCAATGGTGATGCCGGTCTTGTTCGACGTGGGGTTCCCAGTGATGACGCCATCGCCGCGGAGTTCGACGATCGGCGTGCCCGCGAACCCCGGCTGGGTGGTCGCGTCTATGGTGACCGCACCGGTGATCGTCGGGAGGGCGGATGTGGTCAACGCGATCGTCTTCGCGCCGGTGCCGATGTTGAAGTAGATGCGGTCGCTACCGGCCGCGACGTTGGCGCCCGTGATCGCTTGACGCAGGCTGTAGGCGCCCGAGTCGTTGGTATTGCGGACGACGTAGCTCGTGCCCACGAGGTCGTAAAAGGTCGCACCCGGCGTCGCGCCAAACAGCGCCGCGCCGTCGGCGGCCAACGGGTAGTTGAACGTGGTGAAGTTGCCGCTGCGGCTGCCGTAAGTCATGAACCGGAACGACTCGGACTTGTCCGGGAAAAAGCCGTTCAACAGCGACACGTTCAGCGTACCGGCCAGGGTGGCGGTGCCGCTGACCAGAATCCGGTCGAAGTCCGGCGTGGCCGGGTTGGTGCCTTGCACTTCGATGTTCGTCGTCGAGCCGCTGTTCAGGGTCAGGTTGCCGGTGATGGTGATGATCCCGGGCGACTGGCCGGGGGATAGGACGCCGCCGGCGGACACGCTCACGTCGCCGCTCACCGTGCCGGTGCCGGCCAGGGTGCCGCCCTGGACGGACGCCCCGAGCAGGGTGCCGCCGGTCAGCAGGGTGGTGCCGGCCGTTTGGATGTAGCCGATCACGTTGGAGCTGCCGGCCACCGTCACGCTGCCGGCGTTGAAGAAGCTGGCGTAGTTGGTCAGCGAACTGGCGGCCCCGACCAGCAGCGTCCCGGTGGCGGTCACGGTCAGCCCCTGCGCCCCGCCGTTGAGGGTGGCCCCGGCTACCACGTTCAGGGTGCCGGCCACCGACAGGTCGATCAGGGCCGGGATGTTGCTGCCGGCCCCGCTCAGCTCGACCGTCGCCCCGGCGGCGATGGCCCGGATGGTGTTGCCGGCCGGGAACTGCAGGATGCCGCCGGCCGCCCGCCAAGTGCCGGCGGTCAGGGTGCGGTCGAACGTCGCGCCGGTGAGCTGGGCGACCGCCCCGGTCAGGTTCAGGGTGCCGGCCGTCACATCGACGGTGCCGGTGTTCGATAGCGGCAGGCCGACGGACATGGTGCCGGCGGCGGTCCGCCGCAGCAGCCCGGCGTTGGTGAACGAGTTGCCGCCGGCCCCGTTGAGGCCGCCGCCGGACCCGCTCAGGGTATACGTCCCGGTGGCCGTGTTACTGATCGTGGCGCCCGTGCCGAGGTTCATGCCGGCGGACGTGGTGGCCGACCCGGCGTTCACCAAGTTGCCGTCCAGGTTGACCGAGCGGATGGTCAAGGACGCACCGGCAGCGTTGCTGATGGTGGTGCCCGCGGCCGCGACGAACGCCCCGGCCGGCTGCATGGTCAGCGTCCCCTGGTTGGCCAGGGTGACTGATCCGGACAGGTTGGCCGTGGCGAAGCCGATGGTGCTGGCGTCCAGCGTCCCGGTGTTCGTCCAGGTGCCGGCCCCGGTGACCGTCGCCCCGGATGTCCACGTGCTCGACCCCGTGGTGGTCAGTCCCATCCCGGCCGCGATGTTCACCGTCAGAGCATTGTTGTTCAGTTGGAGGTTGGCAAACGAGGCATTGCCGGTGACGTTCACCGTCCCGGCCCGAAACTCGGTTACCCCGGCCCCGCCGGCGGCGGTGCCGGCCTGGAGGGTGGTGGTCCCGCCGCTCAGGCTGAGCACCGCCCCGGCGGACACGATCATGGTGCCCGAGTGGGTGCCGCCGCCGGTCAACGACAGGGTGCCGGCCTGCACCTCAATGGCCCCGGAGTTGGTCACGCCGGCCGACACCGTGCCGGTGCCCGCGACGGCTCGTCGCAGGGTACCGGCGTTGGTGATGCTGCCGGACACGGTACTCGTCTGGTCGAGCAGCACCAGCCCGCCGGTCTGGTTGGTCAGGCCGATGGACAGGTTCTTCGAGCCGGCCACGGAGACCGTGCCGCTGCTGGTGTTGGTTAGGCTCGGGCCGCTGGACGCCGACCCGAGCGACAGGTTAAGGGCGAGCGAGCCGGTGTTAGTGACCAGCCCGGTCACCCCGAACCCGGTCCAGTTCCCGCCGGCCACGGTCGCCGTGCCGAGTTGGACGGAGTTGGTGGCGGTAATGTCGAGGCCGCGGCCGAACGTTCCGCCGCCGGTCTGGAGGCTGGACAGGCTGCCGATCGAAACCAGTTCGGACGACGTGACACTCTGCGCCTGGGCAGTGAACCCCCCGGATATGTCGATCGTCGGTGTACCGGGTAAATTCGGGATGATCGCGTCGTCAGTCAGTCCGGGTACCGAGCCGAGATCCCAGTTCGCTCCGGTGCTCCAGGTGCCTCCGGCGGCATTCACCCAGGTGAACACGGCGGGGACGCAGCGGTCTTCGAGCGATTGGAGCTGAAGCTTCAGCTCCAGAAGCTTGCTCACGGAGACCGGCCGTTGCTTCGATCGGCGGGAAAACGCGGCCAGAATGCGGGCGGACCAATTTTGTGAGTGCATGTCATTCTCTTGTATCAATCGTGGGCCAAATAAATTCTGTTTGATTCTCAACCGTTACGTATGCTAGTTTCTACTCTTCTCTTCGTTGTCCACTTTGCTTATCACGGGGTTCCTTCCGATGGAAGACACGCCGCTTAGCCTCATTGAACGTCTCACGGCCAAGGGTCAGTCCGAAGACTGGTCCCGACTTTCGGCCATGTACCGACCGCTACTAGTGAACTGGGTTCGGCCACTGGTCCCGCAAGACTCGGACGTCGAAGACGTTGTCCAAGAGACACTGCTGGTGGTGGTCGCCAAAGTCGGCGAGTTTCGCCACGCCGGGATACCGGGGTCATTTCGGTCGTGGTTGCGGGCCATCATGGCGATCAAGGTGCGGGCCTTTTGGCGCGCACAAGGTCGCGTCCCCGTCGCCAGCGACCCGATGGGCCAGTTGCTCACGGAACTTGAACACGACGACAGTAGCACCGCCCGCCGTTGGGATGTCGAGCACGATCGGCACGTCATTGATGCCTTGTTGGAGCGGATTCGACCGGAGTTTGCCCCGATGACGTGGCGAGCCTTCGAGCTATATACCATGCGCGGGATGTCACCGACCGAGGTGGCAGCCTGCCTCGGGATGACTGCCAACGCGGTGTTCATCGCTCGGTCACGCATTCTGAATCGGCTCCGGGTGGAGTCACGCGGTTTGGTCCGGCTGGATGCGGAACTCGCCTGATGGTCCGAAATTGAAATGGCGTTGAACAGCGAATTTCTGTCAGCAGAAGCGGAATATTCACCTTTTTTTAGATATTCGTGTCGAGTCTGAAAGAATTTCGCCCTCAAACGCGATGCAATGGCACCAGAGTTCGGTGTCGCGGCTGAATTTGGAGACATTAGGCAATTTGTTCAATCTGCTAAATAACTCGTCCGTTGGCGTCGTGATGTCACGTTTACAAGTGAGTGCCGAGTATGTTGGGTAAATCCGCCAATCAATTACACCCGACCGCAGACACTTTGCGGGCATTTCTCGACGGGCAGATCTCGGGAGAACGGGCCAGCGAAATCGAAGAGCACATCACGGTTTGCTCGACCTGTGTGGCTCTCATGGAACAGTTGGACGTTGTGACGCCGGTTGTGCGGGCAGTGCAACGCAGCCGGGTTCGGGACGATCGGGACACGAAAGACATCTCCGTCGAGTCGTCCGTCACCCACGACCACCTGCCGGCGGTTCGTACCAATCCCGCAGTCACCGTCGATCACGTCGTTCAACCCATCGACCCCGACGCAACAACCACGCCCGCGAACATCGAAGCGCAACTGACCCAGTCCTACATCGACAATCCCAATGCGGCCGCGACCCGTTCGTTCGGCGACAATTCCCAGCAAGCGCCGCGCCGTAGCAAGCCCTTGTCGAAAACGTTCGACCGGCTGAATGACTACGAACTCATCAGCGAACTCGGCCACGGCGGCATGGGTGTGGTGTACAAGGCGAAGCAGAAAAAGCTGAACCGCATCGTGGCCCTCAAAATGATCCTGGCCGGTGCGCGAACACGCCCGGACACCTTGGCCCGGTTTCGCGGGGAAGCGCAAGCGGTGGCAAGGCTGGACCACCCGAACATCGTGCAGATTTACGACATCGGT
This sequence comes from Fimbriiglobus sp., assembly GCA_043716965.1. Lineage (GTDB taxonomy): Bacteria > Planctomycetota > Planctomycetia > Gemmatales > Gemmataceae > Fimbriiglobus. The sequence goes on along the minus strand of JAYSXU010000629.1, from coordinate 27,158 downwards.
GAGCACGACAATTTGCCATTCTTCAGCATGGAATACGTGGACGGCGGGTCACTGGAAGACCAACTCGATCACAAACCGATGGAGCCGATGCCAGCGGCTAAATTGATGGAGATTATCGCGCGAGCCATGCACTACGCGCACAGTAAAAGCGTGGTCCACCGCGATTTGAAGCCCGCGAACATCCTCGTGAGCAAAGAGGGGATTCCGAAGGTGACCGACTTCGGCTTGGCCCGCCAGCTTGATGACACCGAAGGCGGGTCCGCCGGCACGCGAACCGGGGTCATCATGGGCACCCCGAACTACATGGCCCCGGAGCAGGCCGAGGGCAAGACGAAATCGGCGGATCACTTGGCGGACGTCTACTCGCTCGGCGGCACGCTGTACGCGATGCTGACGGGCCGGCCGCCGTTTTCCGGGCCGAGCGTGGCTTCGATTCTGTCACAAGTCCGCGACTCCGATCCCGTGTCGCCGAGTCTGCTTCAACCGAATTTGCCGAAGGATTTGCAAACGATCACGATCAAGTGCCTGCAAAAAGACCCTGCCAAACGCTACGAATCGGCTGCCGCACTCGCCGACGATTTGGAACGCTTTATCGACGGCCGGTCGATCATCGCCCGGCCCGTGAGTTCGGTGGAGAAACTGTTGCGGTGGTGTCGTCGCAAGAAAGGCCAAGCCGCCGCCACGGCGGCAGCCCTGATTTTGGGCATCGGCTTCGTCGTGTCGCTGGTCGTGTTCAACGTACAACTGTCCGGCAAGAACCGCGAGATTTCCAACCAAAACCAGGAGATCAGCAAGCAGCGTGACGACTTGGTGACCGCGAACGGCCGCATCGTGCAGGAACTGACCGCGTCGCAAAAGACCGGCGATGCGTGGTACCAGACGATGAAACGGCTACGCCAGAGCATCATTCCCGAGTTGAAACGCTTCGGACTGGCCCGTCAACAAACCGAGTTGATGGCCATCCTGCGTGACGGCATGCAACAAGTCGAACGCGCCACGCCCGAAGGCGCTGCGGGCTTGGAACGGGGTCGCGTGCTGTACTTACTCGACATGGCCGAGCAAAACACGAGTCTCGATTCAGTTCTAGAAGGCACCCGCCCCGAGCGGTTGGCGAAAGCGGAAACGTACCTCGATCAGGCGTTCCAACTCTACGAACCCATCGCCACGAAGCCCGATGCCGGCGATTTGGCGTTATGGAACTTGGCCTTGATGTATTCGGAGCGTGGTCGGGTTCGTGTGTTGCTGGATAACAAAGTTGCAGGTAATGCGGACCTCGAAAAATCGCTGCAAATCTATCAGGAAATCGTGGACAAGCCGCGAACACCAGTGGGTTCGCCAGATTATATTTTTCCCGCCGATGCAATTCGCTTGCTGGCGCGGTCTCACTTCGATCTTGGCATCTTCACGATTGCGGAGGTCGATAAACGTGCTGAAACCCAATCGCACCTCTCAACCGCCTCAGATTTAGTTGATAAAGCATTACAGATTGTTCAGGCTGACCCCAAAGCCACTTACGTTGACGACGGATTCGCGCGTTTCCGATCAACGTCTGCCTCGATTCAAACTGGGCTGGCGTTTTTTGCTTTTGAACGCGGACTTGTGATAAAACAGCGCCCGAATAGCACAACATATGATATCACGGTGTCGGATCCGAAAATGATAGCTGAAGGAATCACGCGGCTCCGTAACGCCGTGCAATTTGATCCGACTATCTTGTATACAACGCAATTTTTTGAGCAAGATCGATTCAGGCGAGCAACACTAACTAATTTTCTCAGTAGCCAAGCGTACAAATTGTTTGTTGCGAATAAAGCTAAAGAAGCAAAGGAGGTTTGGGAATGGGCGTATGATTTGCAACGCCCCGTGATTGCTGCGGCAGAGGGTGAACAGAAGTTGATTTTTGAACGTGATGCGTCCGGTTTGTTGTACGGGATTGGATCGGCTGAGTTGAAAATTGGCAATCTGGCCCGAGCATTGATCCTGTTTAACGAATGTACCTCCATCCGGCGGCGTCTCTTCGCATCCGACCCGAATCCGGCCAATACACAATTGTTGATGGTGGCGTTAGCACGGTGGGGGTACGCACAACAGTCAATTTCATTACTCGAAAAAGAGTTGGCATCCATCGAGAAGTTAGAACGGGCAAAAACTGCAGACGTGTACTATTTCAATGCCGCTTGTACCTACTCGTTGTGTGCAGAAATGGTTGGCGGGTTGAACGCCAACGGCGCTCCGAAAAGTGACACAGACCTATCAATGCCCTTGCGAAATTCCCGTGCAGACTATCTGAAAAAGGCATCGGAAAATGTTGATAAACTACGAACATACACCAGTCCAAAAGTAGCAAGGATCGCCACCGACCCCGACCTCGAATTCTGGCGTTCCCGGCAGCCGAAATAAGCGGCGACACGAGCCGACACACAAGGTTTCGATCACGTCAGCACTTCGACCGGAATTGCCGTACAGCGGGCTAGTTGAGCATCGTTCGTCAAGAATAGTCCGCAGCCGTGTTCGATCGCAGCGGCCAGATGCAGACAGTCGGGGAGTTCAAGTTCAGCGCGGACGCAATCCGAACTTCGGCGGCCCGCTCGCACACGCCAACCGTTAAGGGAAGCATCCGAACACTCGGACTGGCGAAGAACTTCTGGTACTCGGCCACGACTGCGGTGCTTCCACTCCTCAACGGCCCGATCAAACACTCCGCACGGGCCAAATCACAGACCGCCAACGTGTCACCCGTTCCAGCGAACGCCTTCAACCGGGCAACGACCTTCGGCTCCCAAATTGGATTCGTTCGACGAGATAGATAACGATGTTGGCGTCCAAGCAGACGATCATGGCGATTCCTGTCCACTCTCGGCTTGGTCTCGCAGGCGGCGAGACTCTTCTTGAAGCCGTTCGATGGCCTCCTGGCGTTTGGCCCACCCCGACCGCAACTCCCGTCGTTCCCCCTCGACCTCCTCCTCCGTTCGAGGGACGTGACCCCGTGCGCGCTGGTCCGCGCGGATTTCTTCTATCATCTGGAAGAAATCCACACCCAACGGTTGCGCCGCTTTGGTTTCCGCCTCTTGCCGCAACACGACCTTCACTCGGCCCGCAGGCAGCTTGGTCGGTTGGTCCAGTACCAACGTGCCGTCGGGTTGGATCGTCCCCTCGATCACGGTTTCGGTCAGGCTCATGGCGTGGTCTCCTGGCGTCGTTCGTCCGATTCGCACAATTCGTGGCTTCATTCTACTCGAACAGCCTGCCGTCATTTTCGGACTGGTACTTGTTGGGAATAAAATCATCGTCTCGCCCGGCTACGTCGGAACCGGACGCTCTTTAGTGGTTTGCCCAGGTGATCGAGAGTTGCAGCGCCGTGGCGAGTGACACCCACATAAAGTATGGTCCTTGGGCCACCGCCGCCCATCGGTAGTGCGGCCAAATGGCGACCATGCACCAGATGATCGTGACCCACACGATCAGGATGTCGGCGGCGGCTAAGGACAAGTTGCGAAGGCCGAACTGAATCGGCGTGAAGATCAGGTTCGCCACGAGGTTGATGGCGAACGGCAACGCCACCTGCCTCGGAACTTTCCGGCGGATCACTTGGACGAACACGAACCCGAAACTAACGACGATGACGGGGTAAAGAATCGACCAGATCGTCCCGATGGTGCCCGGTGCGGGCGTCCAGGCGGGCTTCACCAAACCGTTGTACCATTCGATCCAGGTCATTTTGGTTGCACTTTCATGAAGTCTGTAGCACGGCGATGAACGCCTCTCCCGCCTTCACAATGATAGGCTCGGGCAAGTCCACCCAGCCGCCTTCGCCCACGATTGCCGTTGCCAGTAATCCCAACCGCTCACCGGCGTCGGCGTCGAAACGGAAGACCGTCACCTGCCGACCGGCCTCAACGCCATCGAGGTGGAAGCGGGGGATGATCCGATCGTCAGCGAATTGAAAGGTGAAGTACGGATCGTGATAGAGAGGGATCATTTTCGATTCCCGGCGTCACTTCTTTAGCATCACTTCGAGAGGTTGGAAGATGTCCCCCACTCCGCTCCAAAGACGAATTCCGCGAGGCGCTTCCGGCTCCGGGGCGACATGTCACGCTCTCGAAACTTTTCGGGCAACAGGCCGGGGTCGGCGGCGTAGCCAATCGCCAGCCCGGTCAAGGGCTGCACCCCCGCCGGGATGCGGTAGAGGTCACGAGCTTTGTCGGGGAGAATCCCGATCATCTGATGCACCGACAGACCACGGGCAGTTGCCTCCACCGTCAAACCGGCACTGGCAAGGCCGAGGTCGTGAAGGGCTGCCGCGTTCGGCTTCCCGTTACGGCCAAAGTTCAGACTCGTGCAGCCGAGGGCCAACACGGGAGCATCGGCTGCCCAAGTCTGTTGCCTTCGAGCAAGCAGGAGAGCAGGCGGTTGAACGCATCCGGTTCCCGCTTGGTCGCCACGATGTAGCTCCAGGGTTGCTCGTTGTACGACGAGGCCGCCCACCGCGCGGCCTCGAACAGCGAGCGCAAGTCGTCGTCAGACACAGACCGATCGGCGAAAGCATATGGACTCCACCGCTGGGCAAGCAATTCGTGGATCGGGTGGTCGGGGTGCGCGTGCTTCTGAGTGGTCATCGACTCTCCTCCTGGGATTGGGAACTCTCTTCGAGATCGCGCTGCTCACTGCGGCGGGCTGATCTCGATTCCGTACTTCAGCGCAATCGCCGAGTCGAACGAAGTGCTGCGTGGAAACAATTGCAATTTTACGTTTCCACAGGCTCGGCGACATTGCCACGTTGTGATTTCCTTGAGTGATCCACCCGATCGCCACGACGGACTTCGTTGAAGCGATCAAGATCAGTGAAAAAATAACTTCCGTGCCAATCCTCAACCCGCTGACGGCGTCGGCGGCGGTAGCGTAGGCGGCGGCGTAGTGTTTGGTAAAATGTGCCGAGAGTCCATCGAAACCCGAAAGAGCACGCACATGAACACGATCACGCTCCAAGAAGCTCAAACCGGCTTGGCCGACCTTGTTCACGGTCTTTTGCCGGGACAAGTCGTGACGATCACCGAGAACGATCAACCCGTCGCCCGGATCATTCCCGTACCGGCGGCGACTCCGGACTTTGTCCCGCGCCCGCGCCCGCCGGTAACGGGCATTCCCAAAGCGGGCCGCTACGAGGGTCGGTTTGTTGTCCCGGACGACTTTAAGGAGCCGCTCGAAGAGATGCGGGAGTACATGGAATGAGATTGCTGCTCGATACGCATACTCTGCTGTGGTTCCTCCTCAACGATCGCAAGTTGAGCAAGCTTGCCAAAGTCGCCATCGAAGATCCCGCAAATGACCGCTGGCTTTCGCCCATCTGTCTGTTGGAGATCGCCATCAAGAATAAGCTCGGCAAGTTACCGTTACCCGAACCATTCGGCGTGATGTTTCCTGCCGATTTGGTCGCGGAAAATATTGCATTGCTACCGATCGAATCGCAACACATCGAACCGCTCACCACGTTGCCCCTGCACCACCGCGACCCGTTCGACCGCCTCATCGCAGCCACGGCCGTCGTGGAAAAGCTGACGCTCGTCTCCGCCGACGCGGCGTTCGACCACTACGGCCTCACGAGGCTCTGGTGAACCCGATGACCAGCTTTTGGCGATCCCATAAAATAACCGATTTGACGTAAACTCAACGAAAAAAGCCAGTTACGATGAATCGTAACTGGCTTCAAGGTGGAGGCGCCGGGAATTGAACCCGGGTCCCGTGGCACTAACAAGCCGGTCTCTACGTGTGTAGTTTGTCGTTCGTTCCGGCCTACCCTGCGGCCGCCGGATGTTCGTAAGCAGCGCTCCAGACAAACGAGGTTCACTGCAAACTATCGGTCAGAAAGTTTAGCGGGCACGGCCACCGAACCGGACTTGGTTGCCCTCGTCCTCGGGTGCCCACGAGCCTGACTTGGCGTCCGAACAGCAATCTTTCAGGCGAAGACTACGGAACGGGGCAGGTAATTACTTACGCTGCCAAAGAAAACTGCGGTTCAGCAGTTAAATTTTGATTGGCTTTTTACGAGGCCAGCCGATCAACCTCGACACGCAACCCTGCCCATCACTTTGCCCGGTCGAAACCAGATCGCCCCCGGACTGGTGCTGGCAAGCAGCAACAGAACTATACGCAGCATTGGGGCGAGTGGATAGTGGTTAGTGGTTAGTGGTTAGTGGTTAGTGGTTAGGAAGAGAGTCATTCTTCTGTTTTGCTTTCCACTATCCACTGACCACTACTCGTACTCGCTTCTCGCGGATTTCGGTGGCGAACATGGCTAGCACGTCGGCGATGGGCTTGGGGCCGAGGTTGCGTTGGTTCTGGTCGGGGATGGATTCGTCGCGGACGGCGATGGTTCCGTTCACGGCGTCTTTCTCGCCGACGACGAGCAGGTACGGCACCTTGTCCATCGAGCCTTGGGCGACTTTCGCGCCGATCTTCTCGGCCCGGTAGTCCCCGGTGACGCGGTGCCCGGCGGCCTTGAACTGCTCCTCGATCTGCTTGCCGTACTCGGCGGATTTTTCGCTCACGGTGATGATCCGGGCTTGCTCCGGGGCCAACCACAGCGGGAACGCCCCGGCGAAGTGTTCGATCAAGATGCCGCAGAATCGTTCCATGCTGCCGAACGGGGCGCGGTGAATCATGACCGGCCGCTTCATCGTGTTGTCGGACGCGGCGTACTCCAGGCCAAAGCGTTCCGGTAGGTTGTAATCGAGTTGCACCGTGCCGAGTTGCCATTCGCGGCCGATGCAGTCCTTCACGATGAAGTCGATCTTCGGCCCATAAAACGCCGCCTCGCCGATGCCGATGGCGTAGTTCAAGCCGCTCGATTTCACTATGTCCAACAGCGTTTTCTCGGCCTTGTCCCACAGGTCGTCCGGGCCGACATACTTCTTGCTGCCGGGTTCCCGCAAACTCACCCGGACACGGAAGTCGGTGAGGTTCAGTGTGTTCAGGATGAACAGCACCAGTTCGAGTTCGCTGCGTAATTCGGATTCGACTTGCTCCGGGGTGACGAACAAGTGGGCGTCGTCCTGGGTGAAGCCGCGCACGCGGGTCATGCCGCCGAGTTCGCCGGACTGCTCGAAGCGGTACACGGTACCGAACTCCGCGTACTTGATCGGCAGGTCGCGGTAGCTCTTCGGCCCGGCTTTGAAAATCTGGATGTGGTGCGGGCAGTTCATCGGCTTCAGCAGATAGCCTTCTTGCCCGCTCATCCAGTTCTTCAGTTCCGTCAGCTTCGCCTCTTGGTCCGGGGCCTCTTTGTAAGCCAAGAACAGTGCGAGGGCGTCGAGCTTCATTTGCCCGAAGGTGTAGCGGGGTAAGTCTTGCTCCGGTGTCGCCGGTTCGTTGCCCTGGGACACCGATTCCAGAACGCCCAGGAACGATTGTTCCTGGGCTTCGGTTAGGAGTCCCTTTTCCATCAATGTGAACCAGGTGTCCACGGTCTGGACGAGCGGGTTCATGTACATCGGCGGGAACTGGGCGTCGGCGTAGTACGGGAAGTGGCCGCTGGTGCGGTACATGTTCAAGTTGCCGATGTGCGGGGTGTACACCGGCGAGTAGCCGCGTTTGACCAGTTCTTCGCGGATGAAGCTTTCGAGCAAGTACCGCAGGGTGGCGCCACGGGGCATCCACAGAATCATCCCTTGTCCCGCGACCTGCGAAATGGTGAACAGTTTTAGTTGCTTACCCAGCAAGCGGTGGTCGCGTTTCTTCGCTTCTTCGACTTGCTTGACATAGGCGTCCAATGATTTCTGGTCGAAGAACGCGGTGCCGTAAAGCCGCTGCAACACCTGCCGGGACGCATCGCCCTTCCAGTACGCCCCGGCGATGCTCATGAGCTTGAACGCCCCGACTTTCCCCGCGTTCGGGATGTGCGGCCCGCGACACAGGTCGATGAACTCGCCTTGCCGGTAAAAGCTCACGCTGTCGCCGAGGTTCTGCAACGTCTCGTCGATGTGTTCGACTTTGAGCGGTTGTTTCAAGTCCGCGATCAGTTGCCGCCCGTCGGCGATGTTGCGTTCAAACCGCTCGAACGGCTCCGCGAGTTTGATGATCTTGCGCATCTCCTCTTCGATCTTGGGGAAGTCCTCTTCCTTGATCGGGGTCGGCGAATCAATGTCGTAATAGAAGCCGGTGTCCGTCGTCGGCCCGAACGCCAGTTGTACGCCGGGGTACAACCGCATGACCGCCCGCGCCATGATGTGGGCACACGAATGCCGCAACACGTCCAACGCTTCCGGTGCCTTGTCCGTCAGGATTTCAAAGCTGAGTTCCGACTGCCCCGTCGGGAACTCGCGGTCGAGGTCCACAACCTCCCCGTTCACCTTGGCCGCGACCGCCGCCATTGCCAGCCGCTTCCCGATCGCTTCTGCAACATCCCGAGGCCGACTCCCGGCAGCGACTTCCCGCACCGACCCGTCCGGCAACTTCAAGTTCAAATGCGCCATGACAAACTCCTCTGCCCCAAAGCCCACGAACGATCGTTCGTGTGGCTCTCCCCAGACACCCACCAGCCCGCAACGGTTCAGGATAGCGATCCGAAAAGCGGAACCCACACGGGTGCTTTTCAACGATGGGAAAACTGCGCCCGAGCCACAGGGTTTGCTGGAAGAAACGCCACCTACCCCACCCCTAGCGGGAAATTTTCTAGCAACGGGTGCGCTGCCCGAAACGGGATCACGCGGCGAGGCGGTTCGCGTAAATCGTTGCCACTGTTGACTTTGTACCCGCAATTCTAGCGTGACCTGGGGTGTCGCTGTGCTTAACCCCAGGGAAACTTATCCCGACCGCTTACGCCCCGCGAACGCCCCGACTCCGAACAGGACGACGACGAGTACCAGGAACGGGACCAGAACCGGGACGTTGCTATCCGGCCACGGCTCGCCGAGAATGATGATGTCTTTCATCTTCGCACCGAGGTCGATCAGCTTGGCAAAGTCTTCGGCGAAGCCGCCGAGCATTGCGGCGAGCAACGCGGCGATCGAACCGCCCGCGATGTAGCCCGAACTCAACAGCACGCCGGGGCTGGAATCTCCCTCATCCGGCACTTTGCGGTATTGATCGACGAGCCAGCGGATCAGGCCGCCAAGGTAGATCGGCGTCGAGGCCGACAACGGCAGGTACACGCCGACCGCGAACGGCAACGACGGCACGCCGGAGAGTTCCAGCGTCAACGCGATCAGCACGCCGATCAGCACCAAATCCCACGGCAAGTTGCGATCGAGGACGCCGTCAATAATCAGCGCGACGAGCTGCGTCTTCGGGGCGTTGTACTTTTTGGATTTGACCGATTCTCCGTTGTCTTGTTCGTTGACGATCCCGTTGACTGCGGGGTCGCACAGGTACGCAAACGCGCCGGTGTCAGGGTCGATGAGGTAGCGACCGGGCGGCACGTCGGGCTTCTCGCCGGGCTTGAGTTTGAACAGCGTCGGGTCCAGGTTCTTCTCGCGGGCGCCGATGTTCAGCACGCGATAGGTTTTCGGGTCTGCCTTGTACTCGCCGACGACAACATGGTCCGTTTCGATCAGCCGTGTGGCATCGACCGTCACGGTCGGCAGGTTTTTCTTGGTGTAAACCGTGCCGGCTTGGTTCAGCAGAATCAGCACCAAGCCGACGACCAACGCGGACGTGAGAGAGCCGACCAGAATCGCGTACTGTTGCGCGATCGGCGTGGCCCCGAGAAGGTGCCCGGTTTTGAGCGCCTGCGAAGTCGTGCCGCCGTTGCTGCACGCAACGCACACCACTCCAGCGATGGTCAGCGCGAGCAACTTGGTGTCTTTCCCAATCGTCAGTACCCCGACTTCGGAGAGCACGAGTAATAACAAGCAAGTCAGCAACAGCGTGGCAACGGTCATCCCGGAAATCGGGTTCGACGACGAGCCGATTTCCCCGGTCAGCCGCGACGACACGGTCACGAACAGGAAGCCGAACAGCAAGATCATCACGGCCCCGGCTACCCCGGTCAGGTTGAACCCCAACCCCAACGCGGGGATCGCGGCGAGGGCGACCACCATGCCGATGCTGCCGAAGACGACGACAATCATCGGCAGATCCCGCTCCGTTCGCGGCACGACTTGACCACTTTCCTCACCGCCTTGGCTTACTAAGTCGCGCAGCCCCGAAACCACCGAACTGACGATCACCGGCAGCGCCCGTAACATGCTAATGATGCCGCCCGCCGCGACCGCCCCGGCCCCGATGTACAAGATGTAATTCTTGCGGATTAGGTCGTAATCCATGTTGCGAATCAGGCCCTTATCAATGCCCGAATCCGGGTCGATCTTGGAAATCGCCGGGGCGAGTGGTTGAGTAAGATTCTCCCCGAAGTACGCGATCATCGGCGTTAGCACCAAGTACGCCAGTACGCCCCCGGCCACCATGATGCTCGCAATGCGTGGCCCGATGATGTAGCCGACGCCGAGGAGCGGTGCGGACATCTCGCACCCCAACACCCCGGCCTTCAGCCCGACGGTCTTGCCTGCGGCGGTTGTTGTGAACAGGTTCTGTTCCGCCGTCTCTTTCCAAAGTTTGAACGCGGTCATCAAGAGTTGGTAAACAAAGCCGATGCCGAAGCCCATGAACAGCATCTGGGCCGTCGCGCCGCCTTTCTCCCCGGCAATTAACACGTCCGCACACGCGGTGCCTTCGGGGTACTTCAACTCGCCGTGTTGTTTCACGATGAACGCCCGGCGGAGCGGGATCATCATCAAAATCCCGAGCAAGCCGCCGAGTACCCCGACGGTCATCACCCGGATCACGTCGATGTCGTACCCGAGTATGAGTAACGCCGGCATGACGAAGCCGACGCCGAACGCGATCGACTCCCCCGCCGACCCGGTCGTCTGGACGATGTTGTTCTGCAAAATCGTCGTGCGGCCTAACACTTTGAACACGGTGATGGCGAGGACTGCGACCGGGATGGACGCGGAGATCGTTAACCCGACTTTCAACACCAAGTAAACCGACGACGCCCCGAACAGGATCCCGAGCAACGACCCGATGACGACGGGCAAGATCGTGAACTCGGCAAGCTGTGCGGAATCGGGGACGAACGGCTTGAAGCTTTTCGCATCGGGTGCGGTGGACATCGGGGCAATCCGGGAGTCTAAGGGGACGGGCACGGAGAGAGGTGTTAGGTTCGCCAAGCGACCGGCGAATGACAAGAGGAAATGAAGATCAGTTTTCGGATTTACATAGGAGCCGCGACAGTGTGATTCCCTGAGCGGCGGGTGTTAGCCCTTCTGTGTTCTGACGTGCCGTGGGGTTGACCCCCACGGGGTGCGCACCCCGTGGGGGTCAACCCCACGGCACGTCAGAACACAGAAGGGCTAACACCCGCCGCTCAGGGAATCACACTGTCGCGGCTCCTATGTAAATCCGAAAACTGATCTTCATTTCCTCTTGTCATTCGCCGGTCGCTTGGCGAACCTAACACCTCTCTCCGTGCCCGTCCCCTTAGACTCCCGGATTGCCCCGATGTCCACCGCACCCGATGCGAAAAGCTTCAAGCCGTTCGTCCCCGATTCCGCACAGCTTGCCGAGTTCACGATCTTGCCCGTCGTCATCGGGTCGTTGCTCGGGATCCTGTTCGGGGCGTCGTCGGTTTACTTGGTGTTGAAAGTCGGGTTAACGATCTCCGCGTCCATCCCGGTCGCAGTCCTCGCCATCACCGTGTTCAAAGTGTTAGGCCGCACGACGATTTTGCAGAACAACATCGTCCAGACGACCGGGTCGGCGGGGGAGTCGATCGCGTTCGGCGTCGGCTTCGTCATGCCGGCGTTACTCATACTCGGGTACGACATCGACGTGATCCGGGTGATGACCGTCGGGGTACTCGGCGGCTTGCTCGGGATTTTGATGATGATCCCGCTCCGCCGGGCGTTCATCGTGAAACAACACGGCGAGTTGAAGTACCCCGAAGGCACCGCGTGTGCGGACGTGTTAATTGCCGGGGAGAAAGGCGGCGCGACGGCCCAGATGCTGTTCATGGGCTTCGGCATCGGCTTTGTTTACCAACTCTTGATGACCGCGTTCAAACTTTGGAAAGAGACGGCGGAACAGAACCTGTTCACAACAACCGCCGCAGGCAAGACCGTCGGGCTGAAGGCCGGGGTGTTGGGGTGCGAGATGTCCGCACCGCTCCTCGGCGTCGGCTACATCATCGGGCCACGCATTGCGAGCATCATGGTGGCCGGGGGCGTACTGGCGTACTTGGTGCTAACGCCGATGATCGCGTACTTCGGGGAGAATCTTACTCAACCACTCGCCCCGGCGATTTCCAAGATCGACCCGGATTCGGGCATTGATAAGGGCCTGATTCGCAACATGGATTACGACCTAATCCGCAAGAATTACATCTTGTACATCGGGGCCGGGGCGGTCGCGGCGGGCGGCATCATTAGCATGTTACGGGCGCTGCCGGTGATCGTCAGTTCGGTGGTTTCGGGGCTGCGCGACTTAGTAAGCCAAGGCGGTGAGGAAAGTGGTCAAGTCGTGCCGCGAACGGAGCGGGATCTGCCGATGATTGTCGTCGTCTTCGGCAGCATCGGCATGGTGGTCGCCCTCGCCGCGATCCCCGCGTTGGGGTTGGGGTTCAACCTGACCGGGGTAGCCGGGGCCGTGATGATCTTGCTGTTCGGCTTCCTGTTCGTGACCGTGTCGTCGCGGCTGACCGGGGAAATCGGCTCGTCGTCGAACCCGATTTCCGGGATGACCGTTGCCACGCTGTTGCTGACTTGCTTGTTATTACTCGTGCTCTCCGAAGTCGGGGTACTGACGATTGGGAAAGACACCAAGTTGCTCGCGCTGACCATCGCTGGAGTGGTGTGCGTTGCGTGCAGCAACGGCGGCACGACTTCGCAGGCGCTCAAAACCGGGCACCTTCTCGGGGCCACGCCGATCGCGCAACAGTACGCGATTCTGGTCGGCTCTCTCACGTCCGCGTTGGTCGTCGGCTTGGTGCTGATTCTGCTGAACCAAGCCGGCACGGTTTACACCAAGAAAAACCTGCCGACCGTGACGGTCGATGCCACACGGCTGATCGAAACGGACCATGTTGTCGTCGGCGAGTACAAGGCAGACCCGAAAACCTATCGCGTGCTGAACATCGGCGCCCGCGAGAAGAACCTGGACCCGACGCTGTTCAAACTCAAGCCCGGCGAGAAGCCCGACGTGCCGCCCGGTCGCTACCTCATCGACCCTGACACCGGCGCGTTTGCGTACCTGTGCGACCCCGCAGTCAACGGGATCGTCAACGAACAAGACAACGGAGAATCGGTCAAATCCAAAAAGTACAACGCCCCGAAGACGCAGCTCGTCGCGCTGATTATTGACGGCGTCCTCGATCGCAACTTGCCGTGGGATTTGGTGCTGATCGGCGTGCTGATCGCGTTGACGCTGGAACTCTCCGGCGTGCCGTCGTTGCCGTTCGCGGTCGGCGTGTACCTGCCGTTGTCGGCCTCGACGCCGATCTACCTTGGCGGCCTGATCCGCTGGCTCGTCGATCAATACCGCAAAGTGCCGGATGAGGGAGATTCCAGCCCCGGCGTGCTGTTGAGTTCGGGCTACATCGCGGGCGGTTCGATCGCCGCGTTGCTCGCCGCAATGCTCGGCGGCTTCGCCGAAGACTTTGCCAAGCTGATCGACCTCGGTGCGAAGATGAAAGACATCATCATTCTCGGCGAGCCGTGGCCGGATAGCAACGTCCCGGTTCTGGTCCCGTTCCTGGTACTCGTCGTCGTCCTGTTCGGAGTCGGGGCGTTCGCGGGGCGTAAGCGGTCGGGATAAGTTTCCCTGGGGTTAAGCACAGCGACACCCCAGGTCACGCTAGAATTGCGGGTACAAAGTCAACAGTGGCAACGATTTACGCGAACCGCCTCGCCGCGTGATCCCGTTTCGGGCAGCGCACCCGTTGCTAGAAAATTTCCCGCTAGGGGTGGGGTAGGTGGCGTTTCTTCCAGCAAACCCTGTGGCTCGGGCGCAGTTTTCCCATCGTTGAAAAGCACCCGTGTGGGTTCCGCTTTTCGGATCGCTATCCTGAACCGTTGCGGGCTGGTGGGTGTCTGGGGAGAGCCACACGAACGATCGTTCGTGGGCTTTGGGGCAGAGGAGTTTGTCATGGCGCATTTGAACTTGAAGTTGCCGGACGGGTCGGTGCGGGAAGTCGCTGCCGGGAGTCGGCCTCGGGATGTTGCAGAAGCGATCGGGAAGCGGCTGGCAATGGCGGCGGTCGCGGCCAAGGTGAACGGGGAGGTTGTGGACCTCGACCGCGAGTTCCCGACGGGGCAGTCGGAACTCAGCTTTGAAATCCTGACGGACAAGGCACCGGAAGCGTTGGACGTGTTGCGGCATTCGTGTGCCCACATCATGGCGCGGGCGGTCATGCGGTTGTACCCCGGCGTACAACTGGCGTTCGGGCCGACGACGGACACCGGCTTCTATTACGACATTGATTCGCCGACCCCGATCAAGGAAGAGGACTTCCCCAAGATCGAAGAGGAGATGCGCAAGATCATCAAACTCGCGGAGCCGTTCGAGCGGTTTGAACGCAACATCGCCGACGGGCGGCAACTGATCGCGGACTTGAAACAACCGCTCAAAGTCGAACACATCGACGAGACGTTGCAGAACCTCGGCGACAGCGTGAGCTTTTACCGGCAAGGCGAGTTCATCGACCTGTGTCGCGGGCCGCACATCCCGAACGCGGGGAAAGTCGGGGCGTTCAAGCTCATGAGCATCGCCGGGGCGTACTGGAAGGGCGATGCGTCCCGGCAGGTGTTGCAGCGGCTTTACGGCACCGCGTTCTTCGACCAGAAATCATTGGACGCCTATGTCAAGCAAGTCGAAGAAGCGAAGAAACGCGACCACCGCTTGCTGGGTAAGCAACTAAAACTGTTCACCATTTCGCAGGTCGCGGGACAAGGGATGATTCTGTGGATGCCCCGTGGCGCCACCCTGCGGTACTTGCTCGAAAGCTTCATCCGCGAAGAACTGGTCAAACGCGGCTACTCGCCGGTGTACACCCCGCACATCGGCAACTTGAACATGTACCGCACCAGCGGCCACTTCCCGTACTACGCCGACGCCCAGTTCCCGCCGATGTACATGAACCCGCTCGTCCAGACCGTGGACACCTGGTTCACATTGATGGAAAAGGGACTCCTAACCGAAGCCCAGGAACAATCGTTCCTGGGCGTTCTGGAATCGGTGTCCCAGGGCAACGAACCGGCGACACCGGAGCAAGACTTACCCCGCTACACCTTCGGGCAAATGAAGCTCGACGCCCTCGCACTGTTCTTGGCTTACAAAGAGGCCCCGGACCAAGAGGCGAAGCTGACGGAACTGAAGAACTGGATGAGCGGGCAAGAAGGCTATCTGCTGAAGCCGATGAACTGCCCGCACCACATCCAGATTTTCAAAGCCGGGCCGAAGAGCTACCGCGACCTGCCGATCAAGTACGCGGAGTTCGGTACCGTGTACCGCTTCGAGCAGTCCGGCGAACTCGGCGGCATGACCCGCGTGCGCGGCTTCACCCAGGACGACGCCCACTTGTTCGTCACCCCGGAGCAAGTCGAATCCGAATTACGCAGCGAACTCGAACTGGTGCTGTTCATCCTGAACACACTGAACCTCACCGACTTCCGTGTCCGGGTGAGTTTGCGGGAACCCGGCAGCAAGAAGTATGTCGGCCCGGACGACCTGTGGGACAAGGCCGAGAAAACGCTGTTGGACATAGTGAAATCGAGCGGCTTGAACTACGCCATCGGCATCGGCGAGGCGGCGTTTTATGGGCCGAAGATCGACTTCATCGTGAAGGACTGCATCGGCCGCGAATGGCAACTCGGCACGGTGCAACTCGATTACAACCTACCGGAACGCTTTGGCCTGGAGTACGCCGCGTCCGACAACACGATGAAGCGGCCGGTCATGATTCACCGCGCCCCGTTCGGCAGCATGGAACGATTCTGCGGCATCTTGATCGAACACTTCGCCGGGGCGTTCCCGCTGTGGTTGGCCCCGGAGCAAGCCCGGATCATCACCGTGAGCGAAAAATCCGCCGAGTACGGCAAGCAGATCGAGGAGCAGTTCAAGGCCGCCGGGCACCGCGTCACCGGGGACTACCGGGCCGAGAAGATCGGCGCGAAAGTCGCCCAAGGCTCGATGGACAAGGTGCCGTACCTGCTCGTCGTCGGCGAGAAAGACGCCGTGAACGGAACCATCGCCGTCCGCGACGAATCCATCCCCGACCAGAACCAACGCAACCTCGGCCCCAAGCCCATCGCCGACGTGCTAGCCATGTTCGCCACCGAAATCCGCGAGAAGCGAGTACGAGTAGTGGTCAGTGGATAGTGGAAAGCAAAACAGAAGAATGACTCTCTTCCTAACCACTAACCACTAACCACTAACCACTAACCACTATCCACTCGCCCCAATGCTGCGTATAGTTCTGTTGCTGCTTGCCAGCACCAGTCCGGGGGCGATCTGGTTTCGACCGGGCAAAGTGATGGGCAGGGTTGCGTGTCGAGGTTGATCGGCTGGCCTCGTAAAAAGCCAATCAAAATTTAACTGCTGAACCGCAGTTTTCTTTGGCAGCGTAAGTAATTACCTGCCCCGTTCCGTAGTCTTCGCCTGAAAGATTGCTGTTCGGACGCCAAGTCAGGCTCGTGGGCACCCGAGGACGAGGGCAACCAAGTCCGGTTCGGTGGCCGTGCCCGCTAAACTTTCTGACCGATAGTTTGCAGTGAACCTCGTTTGTCTGGAGCGCTGCTTACGAACATCCGGCGGCCGCAGGGTAGGCCGGAACGAACGACAAACTACACACGTAGAGACCGGCTTGTTAGTGCCACGGGACCCGGGTTCAATTCCCGGCGCCTCCACCTTGAAGCCAGTTACGATTCATCGTAACTGGCTTTTTTCGTTGAGTTTACGTCAAATCGGTTATTTTATGGGATCGCCAAAAGCTGGTCATCGGGTTCACCAGAGCCTCGTGAGGCCGTAGTGGTCGAACGCCGCGTCGGCGGAGACGAGCGTCAGCTTTTCCACGACGGCCGTGGCTGCGATGAGGCGGTCGAACGGGTCGCGGTGGTGCAGGGGCAACGTGGTGAGCGGTTCGATGTGTTGCGATTCGATCGGTAGCAATGCAATATTTTCCGCGACCAAATCGGCAGGAAACATCACGCCGAATGGTTCGGGTAACGGTAACTTGCCGAGCTTATTCTTGATGGCGATCTCCAACAGACAGATGGGCGAAAGCCAGCGGTCATTTGCGGGATCTTCGATGGCGACTTTGGCAAGCTTGCTCAACTTGCGATCGTTGAGGAGGAACCACAGCAGAGTATGCGTATCGAGCAGCAATCTCATTCCATGTACTCCCGCATCTCTTCGAGCGGCTCCTTAAAGTCGTCCGGGACAACAAACCGACCCTCGTAGCGGCCCGCTTTGGGAATGCCCGTTACCGGCGGGCGCGGGCGCGGGACAAAGTCCGGAGTCGCCGCCGGTACGGGAATGATCCGGGCGACGGGTTGATCGTTCTCGGTGATCGTCACGACTTGTCCCGGCAAAAGACCGTGAACAAGGTCGGCCAAGCCGGTTTGAGCTTCTTGGAGCGTGATCGTGTTCATGTGCGTGCTCTTTCGGGTTTCGATGGACTCTCGGCACATTTTACCAAACACTACGCCGCCGCCTACGCTACCGCCGCCGACGCCGTCAGCGGGTTGAGGATTGGCACGGAAGTTATTTTTTCACTGATCTTGATCGCTTCAACGAAGTCCGTCGTGGCGATCGGGTGGATCACTCAAGGAAATCACAACGTGGCAATGTCGCCGAGCCTGTGGAAACGTAAAATTGCAATTGTTTCCACGCAGCACTTCGTTCGACTCGGCGATTGCGCTGAAGTACGGAATCGAGATCAGCCCGCCGCAGTGAGCAGCGCGATCTCGAAGAGAGTTCCCAATCCCAGGAGGAGAGTCGATGACCACTCAGAAGCACGCGCACCCCGACCACCCGATCCACGAATTGCTTGCCCAGCGGTGGAGTCCATATGCTTTCGCCGATCGGTCTGTGTCTGACGACGACTTGCGCTCGCTGTTCGAGGCCGCGCGGTGGGCGGCCTCGTCGTACAACGAGCAACCCTGGAGCTACATCGTGGCGACCAAGCGGGAACCGGATGCGTTCAACCGCCTGCTCTCCTGCTTGCTCGAAGGCAACAGACTTGGGCAGCCGATGCTCCCGTGTTGGCCCTCGGCTGCACGAGTCTGAACTTTGGCCGTAACGGGAAGCCGAACGCGGCAGCCCTTCACGACCTCGGCCTTGCCAGTGCCGGTTTGACGGTGGAGGCAACTGCCCGTGGTCTGTCGGTGCATCAGATGATCGGGATTCTCCCCGACAAAGCTCGTGACCTCTACCGCATCCCGGCGGGGGTGCAGCCCTTGACCGGGCTGGCGATTGGCTACGCCGCCGACCCCGGCCTGTTGCCCGAAAAGTTTCGAGAGCGTGACATGTCGCCCCGGAGCCGGAAGCGCCTCGCGGAATTCGTCTTTGGAGCGGAGTGGGGGACATCTTCCAACCTCTCGAAGTGATGCTAAAGAAGTGACGCCGGGAATCGAAAATGATCCCTCTCTATCACGATCCGTACTTCACCTTTCAATTCGCTGACGATCGGATCATCCCCCGCTTCCACCTCGATGGCGTTGAGGCCGGTCGGCAGGTGACGGTCTTCCGTTTCGACGCCGACGCCGGTGAGCGGTTGGGATTACTGGCAACGGCAATCGTGGGCGAAGGCGGCTGGGTGGACTTGCCCGAGCCTATCATTGTGAAGGCGGGAGAGGCGTTCATCGCCGTGCTACAGACTTCATGAAAGTGCAACCAAAATGACCTGGATCGAATGGTACAACGGTTTGGTGAAGCCCGCCTGGACGCCCGCACCGGGCACCATCGGGACGATCTGGTCGATTCTTTACCCCGTCATCGTCGTTAGTTTCGGGTTCGTGTTCGTCCAAGTGATCCGCCGGAAAGTTCCGAGGCAGGTGGCGTTGCCGTTCGCCATCAACCTCGTGGCGAACCTGATCTTCACGCCGATTCAGTTCGGCCTTCGCAACTTGTCCTTAGCCGCCGCCGACATCCTGATCGTGTGGGTCACGATCATCTGGTGCATGGTCGCCATTTGGCCGCACTACCGATGGGCGGCGGTGGCCCAAGGACCATACTTTATGTGGGTGTCACTCGCCACGGCGCTGCAACTCTCGATCACCTGGGCAAACCACTAAAGAGCGTCCGGTTCCGACGTAGCCGGGCGAGACGATGATTTTATTCCCAACAAGTACCAGTCCGAAAATGACGGCAGGCTGTTCGAGTAGAATGAAGCCACGAATTGTGCGAATCGGACGAACGACGCCAGGAGACCACGCCATGAGCCTGACCGAAACCGTGATCGAGGGGACGATCCAACCCGACGGCACGTTGGTACTGGACCAACCGACCAAGCTGCCTGCGGGCCGAGTGAAGGTCGTGTTGCGGCAAGAGGCGGAAACCAAAGCGGCGCAACCGTTGGGTGTGGATTTCTTCCAGATGATAGAAGAAATCCGCGCGGACCAGCGCGCACGGGGTCACGTCCCTCGAACGGAGGAGGAGGTCGAGGGGGAACGACGGGAGTTGCGGTCGGGGTGGGCCAAACGCCAGGAGGCCATCGAACGGCTTCAAGAAGAGTCTCGCCGCCTGCGAGACCAAGCCGAGAGTGGACAGGAATCGCCATGATCGTCTGCTTGGACGCCAACATCGTTATCTATCTCGTCGAACGAATCCAATTTGGGAGCCGAAGGTCGTTGCCCGGTTGAAGGCGTTCGCTGGAACGGGTGACACGTTGGCGGTCTGTGATTTGGCCCGTGCGGAGTGTTTGATCGGGCCGTTGAGGAGTGGAAGCACCGCAGTCGTGGCCGAGTACCAGAAGTTCTTCGCCAGTCCGAGTGTTCGGATGCTTCCCTTAACGGTTGGCGTGTGCGAGCGGGCCGCCGAAGTTCGGATTGCGTCCGCGCTGAACTTGAACTCCCCGACTGTCTGCATCTGGCCGCTGCGATCGAACACGGCTGCGGACTATTCTTGACGAACGATGCTCAACTAGCCCGCTGTACGGCAATTCCGGTCGAAGTGCTGACGTGATCGAAACCTTGTGTGTCGGCTCGTGTCGCCGCTTATTTCGGCTGCCGGGAACGCCAGAATTCGAGGTCGGGGTCGGTGGCGATCCTTGCTACTTTTGGACTGGTGTATGTTCGTAGTTTATCAACATTTTCCGATGCCTTTTTCAGATAGTCTGCACGGGAATTTCGCAAGGGCATTGATAGGTCTGTGTCACTTTTCGGAGCGCCGTTGGCGTTCAACCCGCCAACCATTTCTGCACACAACGAGTAGGTACAAGCGGCATTGAAATAGTACACGTCTGCAGTTTTTGCCCGTTCTAACTTCTCGATGGATGCCAACTCTTTTTCGAGTAATGAAATTGACTGTTGTGCGTACCCCCACCGTGCTAACGCCACCATCAACAATTGTGTATTGGCCGGATTCGGGTCGGATGCGAAGAGACGCCGCCGGATGGAGGTACATTCGTTAAACAGGATCAATGCTCGGGCCAGATTGCCAATTTTCAACTCAGCCGATCCAATCCCGTACAACAAACCGGACGCATCACGTTCAAAAATCAACTTCTGTTCACCCTCTGCCGCAGCAATCACGGGGCGTTGCAAATCATACGCCCATTCCCAAACCTCCTTTGCTTCTTTAGCTTTATTCGCAACAAACAATTTGTACGCTTGGCTACTGAGAAAATTAGTTAGTGTTGCTCGCCTGAATCGATCTTGCTCAAAAAATTGCGTTGTATACAAGATAGTCGGATCAAATTGCACGGCGTTACGGAGCCGCGTGATTCCTTCAGCTATCATTTTCGGATCCGACACCGTGATATCATATGTTGTGCTATTCGGGCGCTGTTTTATCACAAGTCCGCGTTCAAAAGCAAAAAACGCCAGCCCAGTTTGAATCGAGGCAGACGTTGATCGGAAACGCGCGAATCCGTCGTCAACGTAAGTGGCTTTGGGGTCAGCCTGAACAATCTGTAATGCTTTATCAACTAAATCTGAGGCGGTTGAGAGGTGCGATTGGGTTTCAGCACGTTTATCGACCTCCGCAATCGTGAAGATGCCAAGATCGAAGTGAGACCGCGCCAGCAAGCGAATTGCATCGGCGGGAAAAATATAATCTGGCGAACCCACTGGTGTTCGCGGCTTGTCCACGATTTCCTGATAGATTTGCAGCGATTTTTCGAGGTCCGCATTACCTGCAACTTTGTTATCCAGCAACACACGAACCCGACCACGCTCCGAATACATCAAGGCCAAGTTCCATAACGCCAAATCGCCGGCATCGGGCTTCGTGGCGATGGGTTCGTAGAGTTGGAACGCCTGATCGAGGTACGTTTCCGCTTTCGCCAACCGCTCGGGGCGGGTGCCTTCTAGAACTGAATCGAGACTCGTGTTTTGCTCGGCCATGTCGAGTAAGTACAGCACGCGACCCCGTTCCAAGCCCGCAGCGCCTTCGGGCGTGGCGCGTTCGACTTGTTGCATGCCGTCACGCAGGATGGCCATCAACTCGGTTTGTTGACGGGCCAGTCCGAAGCGTTTCAACTCGGGAATGATGCTCTGGCGTAGCCGTTTCATCGTCTGGTACCACGCATCGCCGGTCTTTTGCGACGCGGTCAGTTCCTGCACGATGCGGCCGTTCGCGGTCACCAAGTCGTCACGCTGCTTGCTGATCTCCTGGTTTTGGTTGGAAATCTCGCGGTTCTTGCCGGACAGTTGTACGTTGAACACGACCAGCGACACGACGAAGCCGATGCCCAAAATCAGGGCTGCCGCCGTGGCGGCGGCTTGGCCTTTCTTGCGACGACACCACCGCAACAGTTTCTCCACCGAACTCACGGGCCGGGCGATGATCGACCGGCCGTCGATAAAGCGTTCCAAATCGTCGGCGAGTGCGGCAGCCGATTCGTAGCGTTTGGCAGGGTCTTTTTGCAGGCACTTGATCGTGATCGTTTGCAAATCCTTCGGCAAATTCGGTTGAAGCAGACTCGGCGACACGGGATCGGAGTCGCGGACTTGTGACAGAATCGAAGCCACGCTCGGCCCGGAAAACGGCGGCCGGCCCGTCAGCATCGCGTACAGCGTGCCGCCGAGCGAGTAGACGTCCGCCAAGTGATCCGCCGATTTCGTCTTGCCCTCGGCCTGCTCCGGGGCCATGTAGTTCGGGGTGCCCATGATGACCCCGGTTCGCGTGCCGGCGGACCCGCCTTCGGTGTCATCAAGCTGGCGGGCCAAGCCGAAGTCGGTCACCTTCGGAATCCCCTCTTTGCTCACGAGGATGTTCGCGGGCTTCAAATCGCGGTGGACCACGCTTTTACTGTGCGCGTAGTGCATGGCTCGCGCGATAATCTCCATCAATTTAGCCGCTGGCATCGGCTCCATCGGTTTGTGATCGAGTTGGTCTTCCAGTGACCCGCCGTCCACGTATTCCATGCTGAAGAATGGCAAATTGTCGTGCTCACCGATGTCGTAAATCTGCACGATGTTCGGGTGGTCCAGCCTTGCCACCGCTTGCGCTTCCCCGCGAAACCGGGCCAAGGTGTCCGGGCGTGTTCGCGCACCGGCCAGGATCATTTTGAGGGCCACGATGCGGTTCAGCTTTTTCTGCTTCGCCTTGTACACCACACCCATGCCGCCGTGGCCGAGTTCGCTGATGAGTTCGTAGTCATTCAGCCGGTCGAACGTTTTCGACAAGGGCTTGCTACGGCGCGGCGCTTGCTGGGAATTGTCGCCGAACGAACGGGTCGCGGCCGCATTGGGATTGTCGATGTAGGACTGGGTCAGTTGCGCTTCGATGTTCGCGGGCGTGGTTGTTGCGTCGGGGTCGATGGGTTGAACGACGTGATCGACGGTGACTGCGGGATTGGTACGAACCGCCGGCAGGTGGTCGTGGGTGACGGACGACTCGACGGAGATGTCTTTCGTGTCCCGATCGTCCCGAACCCGGCTGCGTTGCACTGCCCGCACAACCGGCGTCACAACGTCCAACTGTTCCATGAGAGCCACACAGGTCGAGCAAACCGTGATGTGCTCTTCGATTTCGCTGGCCCGTTCTCCCGAGATCTGCCCGTCGAGAAATGCCCGCAAAGTGTCTGCGGTCGGGTGTAATTGATTGGCGGATTTACCCAACATACTCGGCACTCACTTGTAAACGTGACATCACGACGCCAACGGACGAGTTATTTAGCAGATTGAACAAATTGCCTAATGTCTCCAAATTCAGCCGCGACACCGAACTCTGGTGCCATTGCATCGCGTTTGAGGGCGAAATTCTTTCAGACTCGACACGAATATCTAAAAAAAGGTGAATATTCCGCTTCTGCTGACAGAAATTCGCTGTTCAACGCCATTTCAATTTCGGACCATCAGGCGAGTTCCGCATCCAGCCGGACCAAACCGCGTGACTCCACCCGGAGCCGATTCAGAATGCGTGACCGAGCGATGAACACCGCGTTGGCAGTCATCCCGAGGCAGGCTGCCACCTCGGTCGGTGACATCCCGCGCATGGTATATAGCTCGAAGGCTCGCCACGTCATCGGGGCAAACTCCGGTCGAATCCGCTCCAACAAGGCATCAATGACGTGCCGATCGTGCTCGACATCCCAACGGCGGGCGGTGCTACTGTCGTCGTGTTCAAGTTCCGTGAGCAACTGGCCCATCGGGTCGCTGGCGACGGGGACGCGACCTTGTGCGCGCCAAAAGGCCCGCACCTTGATCGCCATGATGGCCCGCAACCACGACCGAAATGACCCCGGTATCCCGGCGTGGCGAAACTCGCCGACTTTGGCGACCACCACCAGCAGTGTCTCTTGGACAACGTCTTCGACGTCCGAGTCTTGCGGGACCAGTGGCCGAACCCAGTTCACTAGTAGCGGTCGGTACATGGCCGAAAGTCGGGACCAGTCTTCGGACTGACCCTTGGCCGTGAGACGTTCAATGAGGCTAAGCGGCGTGTCTTCCATCGGAAGGAACCCCGTGATAAGCAAAGTGGACAACGAAGAGAAGAGTAGAAACTAGCATACGTAACGGTTGAGAATCAAACAGAATTTATTTGGCCCACGATTGATACAAGAGAATGACATGCACTCACAAAATTGGTCCGCCCGCATTCTGGCCGCGTTTTCCCGCCGATCGAAGCAACGGCCGGTCTCCGTGAGCAAGCTTCTGGAGCTGAAGCTTCAGCTCCAATCGCTCGAAGACCGCTGCGTCCCCGCCGTGTTCACCTGGGTGAATGCCGCCGGAGGCACCTGGAGCACCGGAGCGAACTGGGATCTCGGCTCGGTACCCGGACTGACTGACGACGCGATCATCCCGAATTTACCCGGTACACCGACGATCGACATATCCGGGGGGTTCACTGCCCAGGCGCAGAGTGTCACGTCGTCCGAACTGGTTTCGATCGGCAGCCTGTCCAGCCTCCAGACCGGCGGCGGAACGTTCGGCCGCGGCCTCGACATTACCGCCACCAACTCCGTCCAACTCGGCACGGCGACCGTGGCCGGCGGGAACTGGACCGGGTTCGGGGTGACCGGGCTGGTCACTAACACCGGCTCGCTCGCCCTTAACCTGTCGCTCGGGTCGGCGTCCAGCGGCCCGAGCCTAACCAACACCAGCAGCGGCACGGTCTCCGTGGCCGGCTCGAAGAACCTGTCCATCGGCCTGACCAACCAGACCGGCGGGCTGGTGCTGCTCGACCAGACGAGTACCGTGTCCGGCAGCATCACCAACGCCGGTACCCTGCGACGAGCCGTCGCGGGCACCGGCACGGTGTCGGCCGGCGTGACCAACTCCGGGGCCATTGAGGTGCAGGCCGGCACCCTGTCGTTGACCGGCGGCGGCACCCACTCGGGCACCATGATCGTGTCCGCCGGGGCGGTGCTCAGCCTGAGCGGCGGGACCACCACCCTCCAGGCCGGCACCGCCGCCGGCGGGGCCGGGGTAACCGAGTTTCGGGCCGGGACGGTGAACGTCACCGGCAATGCCTCGTTTGCCAACCTCCAACTGAACAACAATGCTCTGACGGTGAACATCGCGGCCGGGATGGGACTGACCACCACGGGGTCGAGCACGTGGACATCCGGGGCGACGGTCACCGGGGCCGGCACCTGGACGAACACCGGGACGCTGGACGCCAGCACCATCGGCTTCGCCACGGCCAACCTGTCCGGATCAGTCACCCTGGCCAACCAGGGGACGCTGACCATGCAGCCGGCCGGGGCGTTCGTCGCGGCCGCGGGCACCACCATCAGCAACGCTGCCGGTGCGTCCTTGACCATCCGCTCGGTCAACCTGGACGGCAACTTGGTGAACGCCGGGTCGGCCACCACGTCCGCCGGCATGAACCTCGGCACGGGCGCCACGATCAGTAACACGGCCACCGGGACGTATACCCTGAGCGGGTCCGGCGGCGGCCTCAACGGGGCCGGCGGCAACTCGTTCACCAACGCCGGGCTGCTGCGGCGGACCGCCGCCGGCACCATGTCCGTCGGCCTGCCGCTATCGAACACCGGCACCGTCGATGTGACGGCCGGCACCCTGAACCTGACCGGGGCGGTCGCCCAGCTCACCGGCGCGACGTTCGACCGCACCCTGACCGCCGGCACTTGGCGGGCGGCCGGCGGCATCCTGCAGTTCCCGGCCGGCAACACCATCCGGGCCATCGCCGCCGGGGCGACGGTCGAGCTGAGCGGGGCCGGCAGCAACATCCCGGCCCTGATCGACCTGTCGGTGGCCGGCACCCTGAACGTGGTAGCCGGGGCCACCCTCAACGGCGGGGCGCAGGGGCTGACCGTGACCGCCACCGGGACGCTGCTGGTCGGGGCCGCCAGTTCGCTGACCAACTACGCCAGCTTCTTCAACGCCGGCAGCGTGACGGTGGCCGGCAGCTCCAACGTGATCGGCTACATCCAAACGGCCGGCACCACCCTGCTGACCGGCGGCACCCTGCTCGGGGCGTCCGTCCAGGGCGGCACCCTGGCCGGCACCGGCACGGTGAGCGGCGACGTGAGCGTGTCCGCCGGCGGCGTCCTATCCCCCGGCCAGTCGCCCGGGATCATCACCATCACCGGCAACCTGACCCTGAACAGCGGCTCGACGACGAACATCGAAGTGCAAGGCACCAACCCGGCCACGCCGGACTTCGACCGGATTCTGGTCAGCGGCACCGCCACCCTGGCCGGTACGCTGAACGTGTCGCTGTTGAACGGCTTTTTCCCGGACAAGTCCGAGTCGTTCCGGTTCATGACTTACGGCAGCCGCAGCGGCAACTTCACCACGTTCAACTACCCGTTGGCCGCCGACGGCGCGGCGCTGTTTGGCGCGACGCCGGGTGCGACCTTTTACGACCTCGTGGGCACGAGCTACGTCGTCCGCAATACCAACGACTCGGGCGCCTACAGCCTGCGTCAAGCGATCACGGGCGCCAACGTCGCGGCCGGTAGCGACCGCATCTACTTCAACATCGGCACCGGCGCGAAGACGATCGCGTTGACCACATCCGCCCTCCCGACGATCACCGGTGCGGTCACCATAGACGCGACCACCCAGCCGGGGTTCGCGGGCACGCCGATCGTCGAACTCCGCGGCGATGGCGTCATCACTGGGAACCCCACGTCGAACAAGACCGGCATCACCATTGATGCGTCGTCGGTCGTCATTCAAGGCTTTGTCATTAACCGCTTCGCTAACGAAGGCATCTGGCTCAATGCGGGTATCGGCAGCACGATCCAGGGAAACTACATCGGCACTGACATCGCCGGTACAGGTGACAAGGGCAACGGCGGCGACGGCATCTTTACGTTAGTCGGCGCGAACTCGAACCTCATCGTCGGCAACCTCGTCTCCGGCAACGACGCATGGGGCATTCTGCTTGAGTCGGACAGCAATAAGGTACAAGGCAACAGGGTTGGCACGAACGCGGCCGGCACGGCGGCTTTGGGCAACAGCATTTCCGGCGTGTTCATGTACGGCGGTTCGTCGAACATCATCGGCGTCGACGGCAATGGCACGGGTGAC
>JAYSXU010000628.1:0-1141 GCA_043716965.1 Fimbriiglobus sp. | reverse complement strand
TACGATTCGGCGACGGGGTTAGACCGTTCACGCCGGTAAGCTTCGACAAACGCATCATAATCGGCAGGCGTATCCACACCACGATGGGCAGTCGGGAGAATACCAACGCGGATGATTCCGCCGTGGCCTAGCACGCGAAGTTGTTCCAATTTTTCGGACAATTCCAACTGATGGGGTGGCGTCTTCGACAACTTCAAAAGTGTTTCACGGCGGTAGGCGTACACCCCGAGGTGCAAGAAAAACTGCGGCGGATTGGCGTAAAAGTTCGGCGTGCTGTCCCGGACCATCGGTATTGGACTGCGACTGAAGTACAACGCCCGCCCGCGATCATCGACCACGACTTTTACACAATTGGGACTGAAGTACGTTTCCGCATCCCAGATCGGTGTCATGAGCGTTGCGACTTCGGCGTCCGGATCGTCCATCAACAACTTCGCCACAAGATCCAGTCCAGCGGGGTCGAACAACGGTTCATCGCCCTGCAAGTTGACGACGGTATCGACATCCAACGTCTCCGCAACTTCGGCAATCCGATCGGTTCCGGAGACGTGATCCGACCGCGTCATCATGGCCCGACCACCGAAGCTTTCCACTGCTGAATAAATGCGCGTATCGTCGGTAGCTACGATCACGAGGGTTGCGGACTTCGCGCGAAGGGCTTGCTCGTAGACGTGCTGAATGAGGTACTTGCCGGTGCTGCGTAACAGCGGCTTTCCCGGAAGTCGTTGCGACGCAAAGCGTGCCGGAATCACGATGGCGGTTCGCATCGTCAACTCGTCCCGCTGTTCGGAAGGTTCAAGCCGTTGAAGCTACTCAGCCGCGCTTTCAGTTTCTTGTGGGCATCCGTGCGGCCGTTGGCCAGGGTGATGACTTCTTGAAAACTCAACCCAGGGTCCGGGAACGGAAGTCGTGTGAGTGCATCGGAGAGTGGTGTGGTTAAGGAGTAGTGTTCCCCTTCCGTCGTGATGACGATGTCTAGGGTCCGCAAGACTTCCAAGTCGCGGTAAAAACTGCGAACGTCGATTTTGAGCTTCTTCAAAATGACGCTGCGCATCCGAGGTGTACCGGCAACCAGATTCAGGAACGTGTAAAGTCGGGTGACACGCGAAGCCGTGAGTGTCGGCGTGTCGTCATCGGGGCG
>JAYSXU010000627.1:0-3461 GCA_043716965.1 Fimbriiglobus sp. | reverse complement strand
CTGAAAAAGTTGCAAGCGGACGGCACCGCTCAGTTGAAGGACAAGAAGGAGCGGCAGTTCGTCGCCTACCACGGTTCGCTGACGTACTTCGCCAAGTCGCTCGGCCTCGACACCCCGGAAGTCATTCAGAAGACGCCCGGCAAAGAGCCGACCGCCAAAGACTTGGAGGAGTTGATTCAAACGTGCAAAACCAACAAGATCCACGTCATCGCCGTGGAACCGCAATACTCCGCACAGTCGTCGGCGAAGCGTCTCGTGGAAGAACTCAAGCGGGGCGGCATCGAAGCAGTCCTTGTGGAGATTGACCCATTGGAGACCGCTAACCCGTCGGAACTAACGACGGATTGGTACGAAACCAAGATGCGGGCCAACATCGAAGCTCTGGCGAAAGCGTTGAAATGACCATCTCCCTGACCATCCCGCTGAAAGTGCTACCCGCCGATTCGTCACCCCTGGTGAGCCTGCACAACCTCCAAGTTGTGCGCGGCAATCAGACGATTCTCCGTGGAGTGACCGCCGACATTTTGCGTGGGCAAATCACCGCGCTCATTGGTTTGAACGGCTCGGGGAAATCAACACTTCTGCGAACCCTGCTCCGCGAATTCCCCCACACGGGGGAGATTCATTTTCGGTGCGGCCACGACCACTCGCGGCCCCGACCGGAGTACCTGGGGTACGTCCCGCAACGGCTGAGCATTGACCCCCGACTACCCCTCACAGTCCGGGATTTGATGGGCCTCTCCCTGAAACGCGGCCCGCTGTTCTTCGGGCTGAGCAAGTCGTTGACGGCAAAGATCACGGCTGTTCTCACGCAGGTCGGCGTCGGCCACTTGTTGGACACACCCGTCGAAGGCTTATCCGGCGGGCAGTTGCAACGGGTGTTGTTGGCGTTGGCACTGGAGCCGTCGCCCGAACTCTTGTTGCTCGACGAACCCGCATCAGGCATCGACTTCAAGAGCCAACACGGCTTCTACGAAATGATTTCCGAGATCAACCGCCGCACCGGCGTGACCATCCTGTTGGTCTCCCACGACCTGACCGTGGTGAGCCGGTTCGCCCACCACGTTCTGTGTTTGCGCGACGGCGTCATTCAGTGCCAAGGCAAACCCGAGGAGATTCTCAACCCCAAAACGCTGGCGGACACCTTCGGCCCCGAGATGCGACTGTTTGCCCACTCCCATGCTTGAAAATTCATCGTTACTTCTCAACGGGCAACCCTTGTCCCGTCCAATCGCGCCAGCCGCCGTCCATGCTAATCACGTTCGTGTAGCCCATTTTCTGGAGCATGTCTGCCGACAGTGCGGACCGAAAGCCGCCGCCACAGTACAGAACAAGTGGGGTTGCCGGGTCCGGGATTTTCGTTTCGATGTCGCGTTCGAGAACCCCTTTGCCGACGTGGACCGCGCCCGGAATGTGCCCGGCGGCATATTCACTTTCTTCGCGGACATCGACCAGCGTGAACGTGTCACCGGCACGCTGTCGGGTTAAGACGGCATCAATGCTGCACTCGTTCACCCGTGTTTTCGCATCGGCGACGACTTTCAGAAACGTCGGGTTGTGTTGCTTGCCCATGATGTAGACCTCGTAAATTGGGAAATCGGAACAATCCATTCTTAGGGGAATTGACACGTCAGTCGGCTTGTTGACCCAACCCGTGCAATGCCTTGAACCGCGCCAGCTTTGGGGAAATTTGGTGCATTACACTTTAAGTGTGGTTGCCCCGGTCCGTCTCGGGGAAAGAATCACGGAATAGCGAGAAGCGTCGCCAAAATCTGTCACGAGAGGCCACCCGATGTATCGCAACATTTTCGCTCTCGCGCTCGTTACATCCGGTGTCGGGTTCACTCACACCGCGACCGCTCAACAGGTCATTGTCATCGAGTCTAGCGCACCTGTCTATTCCAGTGTACCGGCTCCCTGTTCCGTCCCGATGTATTCGACTGGTCCCATCGATACGCACTTTCGATCCCCATTTGAAACGCGATTTCCGCGCACAGCTAGGGTCTTACAAGTGATCGCGGACCCAACGTTAGTATTGAATAATCGACAAAACTACGCCTGGAATCAACCCTCGGATCACCCCGTGTTGGATGCGGCACCGCCGATTGCTTCGATTGCGTTTTTCGCACTCTCGTTAGGTGCATCCGGGTCAATGAACACGGTGGGCATGTTCGTGCCAGCGGCAATCCGGTTGCTCCGTGTCGTACTGTACGGATCACCTCTCCCCGGCAACCGTGCTGACACTCTCTTGTGGGTCGCACTGCCGACGGTGGCCCGCATTCGGCTGGCTAACAAAGAAAACGGCGGGCAGTGTAACCCGCCGCTGATTCATCGTCCGTTACTCCCGTGGCGTCGTAACGCCACAAACTGCCGGTAGGTTAGCGGTAGTAACGGTTGATGATGTTCTCGATCAACTCTTGGCGACCGGATTCGTTCTTGTCGGCGTCGCCCTTCTTGAGCATGTACGTTTCGAGCGTCTCGAAGCTGGCTTGCCCGCCTTCGATGTCCGCGCCGATGCCTCTGTCCCAACTGCCGTATCGCTTCGCCACGATGCCCTTCAATACGCCGTCTTTCCGCATGGCGGCGGCGATTTTCAGCCCTTGAGCAAACGCATCCATCCCACCAATGTGCGCGTAGAACAGATCGTTTGGCTCAAAGCTTTCGCGGCGCACTTTCGCGTCAAAGTTGAGACCGCCCGAACCCAAGCCACCTTGGCCGAGGACTACAAGCATCGCTTGGGCCGTCTGATACAAGTCGGTCGGGAACTGATCCGTGTCCCAGCCAATTAACTCGTTGCCCCGGTTTGCATCAATACTCCCGAGCATTCCGTAGCTGCTCGAATACGTTAGCTCGTGGAACATCGTGTGCCCCGCGAGCGTGGCGTGGTTGGTTTCGACGTTGAACTTGAACTCCTTGTCGAGTCCGTAAGTCTTCAAGAACGCCATGCACGCCGCACAATCGGAGTCGTACTGGTGGGTGGTCGGTTCCTTCGGCTTCGGCTCGATTAGGAACTGCCCGGTGAACCCGATCTTGTGTTTATGCTCGACCGCGAGGTGCAAGAACTTGGCAAGGTGATCGAACTCGCGCCGCAGATCGGTGTTGAACAGGTTGTGATAACCTTCACGCCCGCCCCAGAAAACGTAGTTCACGCCGCCCAGTTCCTTAGTCACTTCGAGCGCCTTCTTGACTTGGGCGCCCGCATACGCAAACACATCCGCGTTGCAGGACGTGGCGGCACCGTGAACGAACCGCTTGTTACTGAACAGGTTCGCCGTGCCCCACAGCAATTTGACGCCGGTCTCGTCTTGCTTCTGCTTAAGCTTGGCCGCAATCTTGTCGAGGTTCTTGTTCGTTTCCGAAAGGTTGCAGCCTTCCGGTGCAACGTCACGATCGTGGAAACAATAAAAGGGGACGCCGAGTTTCGTGACGATTTCAAACATCACGTCCACGCGCCGCAAGGC
>JAYSXU010000626.1:0-3461 GCA_043716965.1 Fimbriiglobus sp. | reverse complement strand
GTGGGCAACACCCGAGCGTCGCTCAGCCCGGTACCAGTTTTGGGCTACGGTAACGACATCGACATGTACGCCCGTGGCGTCTGGGCCGACATGCTCGCCACCCCCACACTGATCGGCCACAAGGACGTGACCGCCGGGGTGTCGGTGGACGGCCTCGGGTGCGACTTCATCAACGTGACCAACTTCCAAAGCCCGTACTCGTTCCACACAGGCGGGGTGAACGCCCTGCGGTGCGACGGCTCCGTGGCGTTCCTCCGGAGCACCATCACGCCGTCCGCCTTGTTCGCCTTCATCACCCGCAACGGCGGCGAAGTGTTCACGCTGGATTAGAGCACGTTGCCTGTGGTTAGCACGACGGGCACGCGAGGGACCGAGTCCGTCGCGTGCCCGTTTTTTTGAAGTTGCGCACTCTGACTACCCCGAGTGACGCAACGGAACCGACCTCAACACCGATCCGAACGAACAGCGTCTCGCTCATTCCGAAGCCACAAGCGATCCGAGTCCCGCAGAAAGCGCAACTTCAAAACCGGCACGTCGGGCGAACAAAACCTGCCAGAATCATACCGACAACCGGGCCGTGGCCTTAAATCTCAATCACGTAATCGACGTAGAGTGCTCGCTTGTCCGGTTTGCCGGCTTTGTTGTCCGGCTTTTTCGGGTCTTCGATCACCACGTCGAGTTGTTCCTTCGAGTACACCGGCTGGGTGAGGTGAGCGGGATCGAACGTCTTCGCCAGGTTCGTTAACTCTTCGTCCACCTGGACCACGCGACCGTTGGTTTTTTCCAGTAGGCGGTGCATCAGCGGGTCGAACGGCATTTTATCCCAGCCCTTGGTGACGTGCGAAACGTATTCATCCACCGGCACCAGCGCGACGAGGCGGGAGTCGGTCATCAACTCCAAGCCTTTGTCTCGGAGGGTGGCGTTGTGGCTGCCGTGGTGCCCGACTTTGTAGAGTACCGTGCGTTTCAGCAGTTGCTCGGCGGTCACCTTTCGTGGCTCTGGCCCTTTGACGTCAAAGACCCGTTGGTTACCTTGGCTGTCGGCGTGCCACGATTCCCAGTTGCCAACTTGCGCGTCACCGGGGAAGAGCAGCACGTCCCCGGACGGTAGCTCGAAGGCCAGCGCCAAGCTGGTGTTGTTGGTATCGCTATCCAACTTCAGCGCGAACTCGGCTGCGGCGCCAGCCCATTCCGTGTCAGCCCGACGCCACGCATCCTTGTCGATGTCACCGCTTGCCGGGTAGTGTTCCCGGAAGAACGGGTGTTGCTTGGCCGCCTCGGGATTCACTTGAAACGTCCGATCAAACGGCATCGCACGGACACCGTCTTCGGACAACTCCTGAGCCGTCTCCACTGAAAGCCCCTTAACTGGAAAGTCACCTGCCGCCGCGAAGAAGGCCCGCTCCGTCGCGCCGATGAACGCGCCGACGAGTGCCTTTTCCTCTTCGTAGGCTTCTTTGCCTTTGCTGGTCGGCGCGGATTTGTGAAGCTGCGCCAAATCCTTCGGCGGGCCGAGAACGAAGATTCGCACGCCCGGCAGGTCCGGGAAATCCTTCACCTCACCGGGGTTCCGGTATTCCGGGTTCTTGCTGCGAATGTAGTCCAGTGCGGCACGGGTCTTGTCACCCCCGCCACCGGCGACACCCAGGCCGTCCGGCGACGGCTTGTCGTGGGGGTCAATTCCGAAGAACGACAACACTTGTCCCGCTTGATCGAGCATCGCCTGCGCGTGGTTTTTCGCTGCTGTTGTTGCCGGACTGGCGGCTAACTTTTGTTGCAACTGTTGGACACCCACGTGCAGCGCATGAACCTTGGCGTTGCGCACGGATTCGAGTTGCTTCGCCACGCCGTTCTTGGGGTCTTCGGTCCACGCCAGCCAGACGGTCTTGAAGGTGAACTTGTCGAACTCGCTCTGCACCTGCTGGAATGCGGAGATGTGATCCCAGTGTTCGTGGGTGGCCACGAGCAAATCCACATTGCCACCCGTCTCCTTGAACAGACTTTTGACCACAGCGGTCATCTTCGGCACCGGGTCTTTGGTGCCCAGGATCACGCCACAATCAATGAGCACGTGGAACGGCTTCGCTTTGCCTTGCGTGAAGGTCAGCAAGAAGCAATCGCCCAACCCCTGGCGGTACATCCGGACCCGCACCGTGCCGGTGTTCGTGGGCTTGGCCGTCGCCTTGCGTGCCTTCGGTGCCGCTGGTTTCGGTGCAACTTTTGCCTTCGCCATGATGTTCCCTCGAATGCAATCCACGCCGAACCGAGCCACGCACGGTAGTAAGTGGCCACAACTTCCGCCCACGCTACGCTTCCCCACGGCAACACACCGTTTCCTGCGAGGAGCGTTGGGCCACTCCCTGACGGTCGTGGCTCGGATTTTGTTAACACGAATGCAGGAACGCGAACGGGTTGTTGCCGTCGTGGTCGTCCCCGTGGCTGGTCCGGAACTCGCGTTCGTGTCGCAGGCGTTCGTCGGAGGTGATACGCTTGCGGATGCAGTACCGAATCTTCGCGGTGATCGGGTCAATAATCAGCGTGCAACCGCCCCGGAAGTAAAAGTCGGCCTGGACCTTGTCGAACTCAAAACCTTTCGCCCCTTCGTCCACTTTCTTCTGCACGTCCGCGTCGAAGAAGCCTTTCCGCTTTTGAACCAGTTCGACAACCAAGTCGGTCTGTTGCTGGCCGTCCGGCCCGATCCGCCGGCACGGTCGCAAGGAGTGGACTTCAAAGACTGGCTGCCCGGTGTCATTGCGGCGAATGCTCTTCGCGGCATCCTTCTTGAGGTCGAGACCGAGGAAGTGACTCTGCTCGGCGTTCAACTTCGTCGCGATCCACTCGTGGAGTATGGCGCAGTTTCGGCGCATCGCGTTGTAGGCTTCGGCACGATTTCCGTTGGTGTTCCACTTGTCGAAGTTGAGTTGCCCCAAAATTTCACCGAGGCCCTGCAACCCGTCGGCTTCCGGTGGTCGCCACAACAGGCTTTCCACGGAAAGCGACCGAACATCGGCGGGGTAAATGCCCCAATCGCGGAACGCGGCGATCACGGCAACGCGGTACCGGCGGTCGTCGTCTTTCACGAGTTCGTAGTCCGCTGTAATCATCGCGCGCAAGTATTCGCCGAACGTGATGTCCACGGGCGGCACGTAGTCAAGCGCCCGAATTGCCATCTGCAACATGTGCCCGGCGGACTTGGCGGCTTCCTCCGCGAAGCGGTTCACCAAGTCCGGGTGCAAGTCGCCCGGTGCCAAGATTCCGGTGCCGTTGGACGCGACACGCCGAAGGTCCGCGATCCGGCTTTCGTAGATTGTGCGGAAGGCTTGGAACATCGCCGTGACGAAGATGGCCCCACGCGCATGGGGTTCATGGGTGCTCCGGTACAACGACGGGTCCGGTGGCAGCGGGTTCCCGTTCTCGTCTTGCCGACCGAGGAATTGCCGGAGCGCCCCGTGCATTCCGGT
>JAYSXU010000625.1:0-3465 GCA_043716965.1 Fimbriiglobus sp. | reverse complement strand
ACACTGCACCCGCGTCCTTGGTCCGGAACATTCCAAGACGCTGTCAACCCTGAACGGGTTGGGTACGGGACTAGCAAGCACGAAACGCTGGGTCGAGGCGCAGGCCGTATTTGAAAACCTTGTCCGTCTGCGGAAAGTGGTGTCCGGCCCGGACCACCCGTTGACCATCACGGCGATGTTGAACAACGGCCACAGTCTCCAAAACGGCGGGCAACTCCAGGCT
Organism: Fimbriiglobus sp.; assembly: GCA_043716965.1. GTDB lineage: Bacteria > Planctomycetota > Planctomycetia > Gemmatales > Gemmataceae > Fimbriiglobus. Next base: position 3,242 of record JAYSXU010000625.1, on the reverse strand, counting down.
GCTCTGGATGTTTACACGGATGCGAAACAACCGGGGTTGGCGGTACTCGGCGACAAGCATCTGACCACGCTTGCGATTTGCGACAACCTTGCCGCGTTGTACTCGGAAATGGGTCGGAAGAAGGACGCACTGGAACTCTGTGAATGGACCCTAGCCCGGAAACAAGTCGCACTCGGTCGCGGCCACAGGAGCACAGTTGCCTCGCTGGTGAGTTTGGCGAGCATCTACAAATCTTCCGGGCGTTTTGCGGACGCGCTCCCGCTCCAAGTCGAAGCGTTAGATTGGTACACTAAGAACACCCCCAACAGTCCCAGAATCCCGGACACGATGTACAACTCAAAGCCCTCAATCAACACAGCGTAACCAGGGGCACGCGAGAGATGTCGTGAGTTTTGTGTAGCCGACCCTTGTGAACTTGGCTTCTCGGTTTTCGACACCCACGTTCGCGTCTCGGGCCAACTTCATGCTCGGCGGTAATGGCTCAAAGTCGAGCTATCTGAAAGGAACCTGCCCCACTTGTGGCACAAATTTTGCCGAGATCACCGCGAGATTTAACTGATTTGTCCTCAAAGCCCTAACCGAATCGGAGCCATGACATGTCGATTCTAACCCACCCCGCTTTTGGCCCACGCGCGTCGTTAATATACATCACCTTGGGGTTTTGATGGATGTGTGGACGGCCGTGTGGTATTTCGCCTTTGTGCGAGGTCAAGGCGGCACCGACGGCACGCAACCCATTAGCAACATGGTCTGGTTTTGGCTGGTCGGGTTGTTCTTAACCGGGTTGACACTGGTGATTATCGGCTTGCTGTTGGGCCAAATCGGTCAAGCCGCACGGCGGGCGGAAATGCCCCCGTCGGATATGCTTAACGCCGAAGCGCGGATCCAACAAACGGCGGCGGCGAACCCCCAACCTGCCCTCGTTACGCCCGGTGTTCCCGTGGCGGCGACGGCTCAACCGGCTATGAACAGCCCGCCCGTAATCGTAGGCCGTTAATACAGCTTTGATGGTTAGCGTGCGAAGTCAAACGGGTAGCGAGACCAAGTCTTTCTACCCGTTTTTCTCGTTACACAAGGCACGTTTACCCGGAGGCGTGGCGTTGTTCGACTACACTCTGGACTTCAAGAGCGTGGACTTCCGCAAGCGCCCGGAACTTTACCGCGTCGGCAAGGGCGAGCAAGGCGTCCTACTGGTTGAGCCGTACAAGAGCGAGATTCTACCGCACTGGCGGTTTAAGACAGTTGATATAGCAAAGGAGTCATCGGCCGCAATCTACAAAATGTTCCTTGCCTACCTTAAGGCCGACGATTTCCCCGGCGCCGACATGGCCCACAAGTTCCTCCAAATGGGGTGGACGCGGGCCAGGCGGTACGCCAACCATAAGGGCGGGCGCAAGTACGACAAGAAGTCCGGCGACGAGTTACCGCGAACGGAGGACGCCGAGAAGGCGCGAGCGGCGGCGATTTTCTACGAGCGCTACGTCACGGCCCGCCAGCACCCTGTCTACGTCCGCCTGAAAAAGAAGCACCTCGACCAGCACGAAGTGAAGTGAACCGCCGACATCTCAGTCGCCTGTTTCGAGGGGTTAGGTCGCCTTCACGGTCGCCAAGATTTCCTGCACCTTGCCGAAGTCGGCGGGCTTGACCAAGTGGTGATCGAACCCGGCTTCGAGGGACCGCTCGCGGTCCGCGTCTTGACTGTAGCCGGTCAACGCGACCAGCACGGTGGTCTGGTGTGCGGGCTGCTGGCGGATCCGCTTGGCCACCTGGAAGCCGTCGAGTTCCGGCAAGCCGATGTCGAGCAGTACGACATCCGGGCGGTGGTCGATGGCCGCTTCCACGCCGGCCGGGCCGGTGTGGGCCGTCCACACGTCGTGCCCGAACACGCGCAACAACAGCGCCAGGCTTTCAGCGGCATCGACGTTGTCGTCCACCACCAGCACGCGCAAGGCCGACGCATCCGGCACGACCGCGTCGTTCGGCGTCGGTGGCAGTTGCGACACGTCCGGAACGGCTATCGGCAGCCGCACCACGAACTCACTTCCAAGCCCCAACGTGCTGGTGACCGCCACTCGCCCGCCGTGCAATTCGACCAAGCGTTGCACTAGCGCTAGCCCGATGCCTAACCCGCCCTGCGCGCGGTCCAGGGACCGTTCCGCTTGGGTAAACAGGTCGAAGACGCGCGGTAGAAGTTCGGGGGCGATCCCGACGCCCGTGTCCCGCACCCGGAACACCGCCTCCCCGCCGTCCTGTTCGACGGTCAGCCGGATCCGCCCGCCCTCTTCGGTATATTTGGCGGCGTTGGTCAGCAGGTTCACCACCACTTGTTCCAGCCGGCCCGCGTCGGCGTGCAGCCAGATCGGTTCGTCCGGCACGTCCACCGAGAAGTCGTGGCGGCGCTGGTCCATCATCGGCGCGGCCGTCTCCACCGCGCGTTCCACGATCCCGCCCACGGCGACCCGCTCCAGGCGGAGGTGGACCCGGCCCGTGGTGATGCGGGACACTTCCATCAGGTCGTCGATCAGGCGGGTCAGTTGCGCCACTTGCCGCTCGATCATGGTGCGGGCTTGCCGTTGGACCGGGCCCTCGCCGGTCTGGAGCCGCAGGAGCTGCACGGCGTTCGTGATCGGCGCGAGCGGGTTGCGGAGTTCGTGGCTCAACATCGCCAAGAACTCGTCCTTGCGGCGGTGCAGGTCGGCCAACGTCACCGTCTGCTCCTGCATCTGTTTTTCCAACAGGCTGCGCTCGGTGATGTCCCGGATGTTGCACTGGATGACGCTGTGGTGCTGCTCCCGGTAGGCGTTGGCGACCACTTCGACTTCGATCCGCCGCCCGTGGACGGTTTCCAAGGGCAGGTTCTCGTAGCGGATGTAACCTTGCCCTTGCAGTTCGCGCACGGCGCTTTCGCTGGCCGCCCTGTCGTGGAACAACCCGATCTCCCAGAGTTCCTTGCCCGCGAACTCGTCGGGCGAGTAGCCCAGCAGTTCACTTATGTACGGGTTGGCGTCGATGACGCGCCCGGTGTGGATGTCGAGGATGAGGACGCCATCCTTCGACGCCTCGAAGAGCCGCCGGTAGCGGGTTTCCGAGTCGCGGAGCGCTTCCTCGGTCTTCTTGCGCGCGGTGATGTCGCGGATGGCGGCGGTCACGAGAACGCCCGACTCGGTCTCCAGGGGGCTTAGGCTAATCTCCACTTGAAACTCGGTCCCGTCTTGACGTGCCGCCCACAGTTCCCGACCGGC
>JAYSXU010000624.1:0-1148 GCA_043716965.1 Fimbriiglobus sp. | reverse complement strand
ATTCCCCGTCGTGCAGAGCCGTATTGTGGCGCCTGTGTTGATCGCAATGGGACCGCCTTGGCCGGTCACGCAAATGATCGCGGGCTTGCAAGGCAAAGACTCGACGGTCAGCCCGTTCGTGCCCATCGAAGGGGCGACTTCGATCGACGACATCACCTGCTTCCAGATGGACGTTTTCCAGTCGGCACGGCTCCGCGAAAAACTGGCCCACGAGGGGCTAACGGCGGAAGTCGTGACGGCGCCGGACTTGTGGGATTTACCGGCCCGCTTCAAGACTGTGCTTTTCCCGGCGGCGGCGTTTTCGGACCGGGAATTGAAGTTGGACATGGTCGAGCAAGGCTACCACGTACTCGCCGAGGGCGGGCGGTTCATCACGCTGTCGGAGTACGAAAAGGACACGCAGTTTGCGAAGTGGCACAAACGTATCTTTGGCAAGTACGGCGAGTCCCCGACCAGCGACGTGGGGATGGCGTTCTGGAGCACCCGCACCGGCGACCAACCGCGTCGTCGCCACGCGATGACGTTCCACGCCCGCATCGGCGACGACCCGTCGATGAGCTTCGAGAGTTGGCCCGGCACGTTCAGCTACGGTCGGATGGACGGCGGCGCACGGGCCATGCTTGAAGTGGCCCAAAGTGTTGGCGTCAAAGAAGGCGAAACGGTCCTCGACATGGGGTGCGGCAACGGTGCGGTTGGTTGCCTAGCCAGCCCGTGGGTCGGGGAAACCGGCAGTGTGGTGTTCGTCGATAGCAACGTCCGCGCTACGACGTTGACGGAATTGAACGCGAAGGCCAACGGGTTGAAGAATTACCGCATCCACCTGAGCGCGTCGCTCGAAGGCTTGGAACCCAGCACCTTCGACGTGTGTTTAGCCAACCCGCCGTACTACGCCAACTCCGAAGTCGCCCGCATGTTCATCGCCAGCGCCCGCGAACTGCTCCGCCCCGGCGGGCGGTTCTTCCTGGTGACCAAAATGCCCGTCCAAACCATCCCCGAAGTCGTCGAAACCTTCGGCGATGTCGAGTCGATCGACAACCGCGGGTACACGATCCTGATCGCGCGGGTGTAGTTGCATATTGCGAGAAGCAAAGAAGTTTCACCAGAGAGGGCACGGAGAGCCACAGAGAAATCTAAAGAACTTGTTTAGG
>JAYSXU010000623.1:0-3475 GCA_043716965.1 Fimbriiglobus sp. | reverse complement strand
GGGGATGCGTATCAATCCAACACCAACGTGCCGTCATCCAGTTGTTCGTTCGGTGTAGCGGATTTCGTCGAGACCTGCGACTCCTCCGGAGTCGAAGACATGTGGTGCCATAAGCCCTGGGGTGTCGCTGCGCTCAACCCCAGGCTAATGGCTAACATCCCTACCGGGATGCCTCGGGACGTTTTTATTTCAAAGGGGATGTCTCGGGTCAGTTCTTACATCCCGAAGGGATTACAGCCATTAGCCCGGTAGTGAGCTACAGCCGGACGTGTTGTTGAAGTTAGCCGCTTAACATCCCGAAGGGATTACAGCCATTAGCCTGGGGTTGAGCGCAGCGACACCCCAGGTAAGACACCCTCCCAATTCAACGCATCCCGGTAGGGATGCCAGCCGTTTGCCTGGGGTTGAGCGTAGCGATACCTCTGGTATTAGGGTTGAGCAGCGACACCCCAGGCGTTCCGTCCGATTGGCTCTGACCGTCAATACCGAAATTTGTCAGGGCATGATTTCGTCACGGCTGGGACACAATAGATGACTTGATCGAGAAGCTTCATGTGATTTTCGCACATTTTGTAGTTGTAAACTGGTCTGTTGATGCTAAAACGTATTCATCTCCCACGCAAACACAGTACGCCATTCGCCCAAGTGTTGTACCGGCTGATCAAGACGTACTCACTGTACATTGCCATGATATTGTCTGCCGAGACGGACCTGTTTCCTGACAGCCTCTTTGAGCAAACTCGATCCGATGACGGGCGAGCGTGGTGGCTTGCTCACACAAAACCGCGTCAAGAAAAAGCACTCGCACGCGACCTCTTGGACGCTGAATTTCCATTCTTCCTCCCCTGCTCGCCGGTCCGGAAGCGCATTCGGAACCGGGTGGTCACCAGTTACATTCCGTTGTTCAGTGGGTATGCGTTTGTCCGCGTGACGCCCGACGAACGACCGCGTGTTTACGCCGGCAATCGGGTTGCGCGCTTGGTCCCCGTTTTGGACCAGGACCGGCTTTGGTCCGATCTCGACCAGGTTCACAAACTTTTGACGCTCGGAGAACCAATCGCGCTCGAGGACCGTCTACAACCCGGTACCCCCGTGACAATTCGCTCAGGTCCGCTAATCGGATTAACCGGGACGATTGTTCGAGCCACTGCCGGGCACAAGTTCGTCGTGCAGGTGAACTTGATTCAGCGGGGTGTCTCTGTGACGGTTGACTCTGTGAGTTTGGGTAAACTCGGATAGCATGGCATTGTTTTGTCGGCAGGGAGAACATCGCTTGATTCTTGTCGCCACGATTCTCGTGCTGGGCTTCTGTTGCGGGGTCACTGCAACACTGATCGCACGTTCCGTGGCGCGGCGGATCGGTTTGGTCGATCGGCCGGACGGTCGGCGGAAACTTCAGTCCGGCCCGGTGGCCGTTGCGGGCGGGATTGCGGTGTTTTTCGCCGTGGTTTTTGCGTTGTTGATCGCGGCATATTTGATGGAACCTGTCGAATCGGCGGTTGTCACAGCGCCACAAAAAACCTTGGCCTTATTGGTCGCCGCCTTTATGATTGCGGCTTTGGGACTGGTGGACGACCTCGTCAATTTACGCGCTAGCCACAAGATTGTTGGCCAACTCGGCGCCGTGCTAATCCTTGTTGTTCCCGGTGGTTTTCTCATCGAGCAAGTGACCCTTTTCGGTCATGTGATGATTCTCGGTAGCTTTGCCATCCCCGTCACCGTCTTCTGGTTTCTCGGTGCGATTAACGCGATCAACCTTATGGACGGCATGGACGGGCTTCTCGGAACGATCGGGTGCATTATTTTCTCGACGATTGCGTTCATGGCTTTGGCCGGCGGACATGAGTTTGAAGGCTGGGTGGCGTTGGCAATGGTCGGGGCGTTGGCAGGATTCCTTTGCTTCAACTTGCCACCGGCCACAGTTTACCTCGGCGATTGTGGCAGCATGTTGATTGGCCTAGTGATTGCCGCGCTGGCGATCTCGGCCTCGTTGAAAGGCCCCGCCGTCGCAATCTTGGCCCCCTCCGCGTTGTTGGTCCTGCCGCTTCTGGATACGACCGCCGCCATCATCCGCCGCAAACTCACGGGACGCGGTTTGGCTGTTGCGGACCGGGGCCACCTGCATCACGAAATGCTGCGCCGGTTGTTGAACCGCTGGTGGGTGCTGTGCATTACGACGGCGTTGGGCGTGATTGGTGCCGTCGGCGCACTGGCCGGGGCGGTCAACGATTGGTACGCGATCGTCTCGGCTGCCATCGTCGTGTTAATTTTGCTGACCACCGGACTGTTCGGGATCGCGGAAGTGAAGCTCATCAAACAACGCGCCACGGCCTACTTCCATGTGGCCCGAGGCAAACGAGACACGGTCGAGCTTTCCGTTCAACTTCAGGGGGATGCGGAGTGGTCCGGGTTATGGCGCTCATTGGTGACGGCTGCGGATGAACTGAAACTGCAATCACTGCGGTTGGACGTGAACGCACCGGCGTGGCACGAAGCGTTTCATGGGCGCTGGGACCGGTCCGACAGTCGCCGGGATCTCACCGCCCAAAGCTCCGTCTGGAAACTGGAAATCCCCGTTTATGGCTACAACCAGATCATCGGCCGGCTCTTGATCGCGGGAATGGAAACCAAAATTCCGGTGGACGACCAACTCGCGCACCTGTCGCGAATCCTGCACGCCACCGAAACAATCCTAACGCCACCGCCCCACCCGACCAATGACCGGGACCAGCGCCCGGCGATCCCGATACCCGTCTCCGCCTGATTGATTCGGGTAGAATGTCGATGAACCCGCCCCATCGACACGACCGGACGTAACTAATTGGATTCCCCGAGTTCCCCGAATACGATCAATGGCCTCCTGACTGTTCCCCGGTCACAATGGTGTGCAGCTTGTTCGTTGACAGGGAGGTGCTTGCCGTGACTCATGATCGTAACATTTCTGCGGATTCTTATGGCGCCTTGGACGCGCCATCGGGTAGCACAAACCCGCTCATGGCGGTCGCGCGGCGGACCATTTCGATGGACCCCCATTTCGACGCAGACCTGCCGACGGTCGGTCTGAACCCGCTCGTCGTTATCACGCGGCGGTGGCCGTTGCTGCTGGTCGGGTTGGTCATCGGCCTGTTGGCCGGCGTCCTCATTCACATGACCGGCACGCCGGCGTACCAATCCGGCGCGCAGTTGCTCGTTTTGAAAAAGCGCACGGACATCGTCGGCCAAGGCGGCGACGTGCGGGTGGGTGTCGTCGAAGACTACGTCGCCACGCAACTGACCCTAATTAAGTCCGAACGAATTCGCATGTCTGCGGCGAAAGAACTTCAGAACTTGCCGGTGAAAAATCCGCTCCCTGAAGACCCGTATGCCGTGGCCGGGATGATCCAAGCCGGGTTGAAGGTGGACCGTGACAAGGACACTTCCAGCGCCAGTGGCATCGGCAGTGGCGTCGTCCTCCTGTCGTTCCGGGGGCCGGACC
>JAYSXU010000622.1:0-3479 GCA_043716965.1 Fimbriiglobus sp. | reverse complement strand
ACCTGATGATCTCGTCCCAGGTCCGCTGCTACAACCGCATCAGCATCTTCATTGCGTTTCTGGCACTGTTCATCGTCTGCTGGGGTGTCGATCGGTTCTTCGACCGTCGCACCGGCTGGGCGCGGCGCTGTCGGTGGCCGGTGTTCCTCGGAATGATGATGTTTGGCATCTGGGATCAGACCAACGAAGACTGGTTCCCGGACGTTCGCATTGCCAAGCCCGGTTACCTCAGCGTGGAAAATACTCGGGCGGCCAATGCCGAGCGATACTGGGCGGACCGCGAGTTCTTTGAACAGGTCGAAGAGTTATTGCCGGAAGGCATGGTCTTCACATTTCCGTTCATGGAATACCCGGAGTCGCGGGCTTACACCGAACCCGGCGCGCCACGCAAAATCGAAAGCTACGAGATGGCACTCGGGTACTTACACACCCGCAACCTGCGGTGGAGCTTCGGCACGATGAAGGGCCGCGAATGGGACGATTGGATGCGGCGCGTGAGCGGCAAGGAGCCAATCCCCCGGTTCTTGGAACGGATTGCGATCGCGGGGTTTGAGGGGTTGTTGGTCGATGTTCGCGGCTTGAGTCCGAAGCACTGGAACGAACTCCGAACCGAACTCGATCGTTACCTCGGCCAGGGCGCGCTTCGGGAAATTCACCCGACACGCAAGCTACACTTCTTCGATTTACGCGGCTACCGGGACAGCCTGAAACGCAACTACGGCCAGCCCGCGTTCGATGCCCTAGTCGCAGCGGAACATCATAACTTGACGGTCCTCTGGCTCAAAGGTTTTACGAGTTACGAACCGACGGGCTACGAGGACCGGCTGCGGTGGTGTAGTCACGCGGGGGAAGTCGTGTTCGTGAACGGAACCGAGCAAACCGTCACGCTGCCGATCCGAATGCGGTTCCGAACGACCTTCAAGGACGAGGGGCGATTGCAGATCCAAAGTTCGCTCCGGACAACGGCGGATGAACCGTGGATCGACGACTTCACCATCGGTCCCGATGATAAGCAATCCCCCTATGCTCGAGAGATAGTCATCCCGCCGGGTCGGCACACCGTCCACTTCCGCTGCACGCCGCTCACAAACGTCCAACCCACGGATTCGCGCAACCACCTGTTTTCAATCGTGGACTTCCGAACGAAGTAAACTGCGAATCAAGTGGGGTGAGCGCGATACCCAGGCACATCACATCCGCTACCAATTCATCGTGAGTTTCGGCAGCGGCTTCGTTCCGCGTCGGTACAGCCAGAAGCGGGCGGCGGCAGCGAAGACGACCACGAAGTGGGCGATCACCGCGAGCGACAAAAAGAAGGTGCCTTGCGGTTGGTACTTGCCCAGTTCTTGACCTTCTAACACCGTCACTTTATCCAGCGCGGCGGAGTTCGTTCCGGCGGCGGTGCGTTGCTCGGTGAAGGTCTCCGTCGCCATCTTTTTAACCGCGTCTTCCAGGCCGAAGCCGACTTGCAGTTGTAACAGCAACAACACGAGCAATACGATCGACAGGGCCGCCAACAGCGGAAACCGGTGCGGCCAAATCCGCGACAAAATCTCCAACGGCCCGGTCAGTTTTTGCACGTGGGCCATTGTCACAAAGCGATCCGCCCAAGCCAACGCGGTCGTGAGCAGCAAGCCGATCAGGTAGGGAATCAGCAAGATCCAGTTCGATGACACCAACGCCTTCAGCTTGCCTTCAATTTTCAGCACTTCTTCGGCGAACCGATCCGTGCTAATCGAACCTGAAACCGCGAGCCACGGGGATTGCGAGTAGGCTTTGTAACCACCCGGATAAATGCCAACCCAACTGAAGAACGTGAGCAACAGAATCAGCGTGAAACAGACGACGGGAACCCAGTCGATCACGTGCGGTGACAGCGTCACATTGCAGGCTTGCGTGTACGTCCCCGATGGGGTCGGCGAGGCGGTTTCGGACTGAACACCCGCAGGTGGCGTCACCAGGCCAGGGGGCGGCGTCGTGGGCCGTGAATCGGCAGTTGGTTCGGACACCGGAGGAATCTCCTGTTTGAGGGCGTAGGGGGCAACGACTGAAGCCGGAGTCGGCGCGAGGCTTGGGTCAACGACGGGGTTATAGCGGCCAGGAATCGCAAACGATTTCGTACACAATGGACACGCAACCGTGGTGCCCATTGTGGAATCGGACAATTCCACACTCTGGAAACAATGCGGACAAATTTGCCGAATCAAGGGACACTCCCGAACGCAAGGGTTAACGGTACGGGATCAGTGTACGGTGAAGCGGATTGGCGTGTAGGGATCTCGGTGTACTCACGACCCGTAACGGGGTATGAGTCCCCCCAACAGGCCGCACCTGTCCAAACAGTACAACCATTGGAACAACAAAAATCCACACACACGAATTGATTTCTACAACCGGCCAACTAAAAATAGGCACCGCATGTCTACTCGCTCTCACGACTCGTTCCAAGAGGTCCGCATGTTGAGAAGTTTGAAACTCTCGCTCTTCGTTTTACTTTGCACAGCCCTCCCCGCATTTGGCCAAATTCCGGTACTCAACAGCAAGCCCGGTGCGGCGTACAACTTGTACCTGGACTACGGCGGGTTTACGTTCACCGGGACATGGGGCGGCTCGTTTACCACTTTGACCCCGACGCCTGCTTCGGCGTACACTGGGAGCACCGCCGACATGACGGAAATTTGGACTCGCACGGCGGAAAAATACTCCGCGTTCAACGTCAACGTGACGACCGTAGACCCCGCGCCGGCGGGTACCTTTGCAAGTCGTCAGTTGTTTTACGATCAGCAAGCCCAATTCATGCACACGGTCGTCGGTGACACGAGTGTGGATTGGGCGGGCGGCGGCAGTCCTGGTATCTCATTCGTTGGAGTCACACAGAACGCTTTCACCGGCGGCAATAACTCACAGAACGGCGGCGCCGGACGCGGGGTGCATACCAACTGGGTTTTCTCCAACCTATACGACAACAATCCCAAATTAATCGCCGAAGGTTCCTCTCATGAGAACGGGCACGGCTTGAACTTGAATCACCAGAACCAGTACTCCACGGCCGGGGTTTACCAGGCCGAGTACGACCGCGCGACGGGAGACCCGTTCAACCCCGGTGCGGCGGGAACCGTATCCCCAATCATGGGCGACTCGTACTATGCGGAACGCGGCCTGTGGCGGGTCGGCCAGACCCGGAGCCCCACCACTTTTGTCGTCTCGCCGCAAAACGACATCCAAGCGTTGCTCGGGAACAGGAACCTGAACACTTTCGTGGACAGCGGCATCGGGCACACCCGCCCGACCGCAACCGCCCTGCCGTTGACAGGCAACACGATCAACTCGAGTTCGGCCAAAGGAGTCATCACCCCGGCCAGCACGGTGGCCCCGAACCCGATCGGCGAGGCGAACTACACGAAAGACGTCTTCAGTTTCGTGGTCGCGGGTGGCCAGACGGCCAACCTCAACGTGTCGTTACGTTCGGGGCGATCGAC
>JAYSXU010000621.1:0-3479 GCA_043716965.1 Fimbriiglobus sp. | reverse complement strand
CCGGTCTTTTGAGCAATCAAGTCAGGGAGATACGGCAACTTCGCCGTTTCGTTCAACCGAACCAGATTCGCCTCGATTACTCCACTGCGCATCAGGTGAATTCCGGTGAGCAACACCCGGTAGACGTACAGCAGCGGTTTGACGTGCGGCGGATCGGCCTTTTGAAACAGCTTCCACTGCGTCTCGGCGAAGCCGAGATAGTGGTGGGCGTGATACTTGGTGATGCAATCCGTCGCGATGGCTTTCAGCTCCGCATGTTCAGGCGACGTCTTCACAATCCACGGCGACAAGAGCTGTTCCAACACGTAACCATTCTTCTTCAGCATCATGGTGAAGAATTTTTTGGCATCATGCGTCACCAGATCGATTTCTAATCCGTCGTGAATACCGGATTTCTCGACGGTGTCGTCCCCCGGATTCAGCCCGACCAATTTTGGAAGTGGGAGTAGATGCACCCCACGCAGATCGTAGTCCGAATCCGCCGAGGGGAACCCGTACAGGTGCGCCCCGCTGATCGTCACGAACAACAACGGGTACGGATGCTCGGCGACCTGTTTCAGCAAGCGCGGATCGGTGGTCATGGTAGTTCCTCGTGCTGGGCCAAACTTCTGGCTTTCAGCAAGAATGCGTTAGCTCGTTCGTAGTCCGGGCGCTCCGGTAACTTGGTTTGCACCAAGGCCTTGTCGAATTCGCCATGCAGACTCAGCCGCCATTTTTCCGTTTCTTCCCAAGGCATTTGGCCACGTTTGATCGCCAGCAATTGTTCCCGGTGTGCATCCACACGCACGGGGACATAGCCATCACGGAGGACACAGGTGCCAGAGATCAGCAAGCGGATCAAGTGCATGACGTGCTTCCACTTCACCGTTCCGTTATTGCGAATGTCCGCTTGCATTTTCTTGAACTGCGAATGAACGTAGCCGTTGTAAGTCTGGTAAACCAGCCGCGACAAAAAGAGTTCGCGGATCTCCAATAGCTCGCGGGCCAGTGGGGTCGCGTCTTCAATCAACGGTGAGTAGAGGCATTCCAGCACGTTCGGGTTCGCCTTCAACGCCAAGATCAAGAACTTTTGAAGTTCCCAGTACGTTTCCTGGCGTTCGTGACTTTCGAGTTGCTCGGGCACACCATAAAGCGACCAATGCAAGTCGGCGGGTGGAAGGTAAATGCCCCGTCGATCCACGTCGGACTGCTCATCGGCGAGGCCGTACGCCTCCGACCCGATGATGCACCGGAATATGACCCGTTCGTAGAGATTGCATTGCGCAGCCGAGATGGCGGAGTTACCGATTGCATCTTGTTTCATTTCAGCCAACATCGCCAATTGATCCGGATGCAAACTTTCTTCGTAACCGTCGAGGAATCGAACCCGATACACCCCCTCCCACTCGACGGGGCAGCCGACAACGACTCCGACAGATCCGTTGGGGTGCTGCACCCGTCCGTTCGGGGCGACGATATCGACCCGTGCCACGACGCGGGTGCCGACTTGGTAGATCAATCCCTGCGGATGGTGGACACGATGACCCACGGTGAAAACCCCTGTGATCGATGTTCATATACCCTATGATTCCGTCGGAAGGTATCGAACTCGTAAAATTGCGACGACCTTCACCCGCTGGCGACTGCTCATGATTCCGAAACATACCGTCACGTTTCGAATGCCTGCCGAGTGGGAACCGCACCGTGCCACGTGGCTGGCGTGGCCGCACCGGCGTTCCGACTGGCCCGGTAAATTCCGCGTGATTCCCCATGTGTACGGCGAGATCATTCGCTTGCTCAGCGAACGCGAAGCCGTGCATATTGTGGTCAATTCGGAAGTGGAACGCGACACGGCCAGGAGGATACTCCGCAACTATCTGCCGAACTCGGCGAACGTTCATTGGGAGATCTTTGAAACGGATCGCTCGTGGCTTCGCGACTCGGGGCCGATCTTCGCCATCGATTCGGACGGTGTGAAGACTGCACTCGATTGGCAGTTCAACGCCTGGGCGAAATACGACGATTGGACACACGACGACCGCTTGCCGGAGTTCGTGGCAACCCGACGCGGGTTCCAATCAATTCAACCCAAGCGAGGGGACCATCGAATCGTGCTCGAAGGAGGCAGTATCGATGTGAACGGGGCAGGGCTGATGTTGACGACCGAAGAATGCCTGCTCAGCGACGTGCAACAACGGAACCCGACTTTCGAGCGAGCCGACTACGAAGCGGCATTTCACAAGTTCCTCGGCGTCCAGAAAGTCCTTTGGTTGAACCAAGGAATCACGGGAGACGACACGCACGGCCACGTCGATGATTTGGCCCGATTCGTCGGCCCGCGCACCGTTGTCATTGTGGTTGAAGAGAAGCCGGCCGATGTGAATTATGACCCCCTTCAAGAGAATCTGGAACGCTTGCGCGGCTTTACCGATCTGGAAGGAAACAAGCTCGAAGTGGTTCCGCTACCGATGCCACGACCCGTGGTTTATGCCGGTCAGCGGTTGCCCGCCAGTTATGCGAACTTCTACATCGCCAATGGTTTGGTACTGGTGCCGACCTTCAACGATCCCGCTGACCGTGTGGCCCTCGGTATTCTCGCGGAACTGTTTCCGAGCCGGGATGTGGTCGGCATCCACAGCGTTGATCTGGTGTGGGGCCTGGGAACGCTGCACTGCATGACGCAACAAGAACCGGCCGGTTAATCCTCTGCCGGGAGCTTCGCCGCTAGTACCAGAATCACTCCAGTAATGACACTCACGGTCATACTCAAAAACAAACTGGCGACGTGCCACGGACCGAATGCCGATGCGGCAGCCTGAGCCACGGCGGCATCTTCGGCGAACCGTTGCAATCGCAATTCGGACACGGCAATCGATAGCGGCCAACCGATGGCAACGCCGACAGCGGCGACGACGCAGAGCCGGAAACGCCAGCGTCCAACTGTGTGACGCTTCCAAGCGTAAGCCGTCCAAAGTGCGACCCAGGCACAGACCGCGGATAGAAGAAAGAATCGGGGGAACACCGGCCCGACAGCGGCTCCGGCCAGTCCGCTGGCGAGTTGGGAGCGTTGTTGTTCGCTCGTGCCGTCGGGGACAATCTGCACATTCGCCGTTCGTGCATTCGGTTGCGTTTTCACCACTTCCGCAAAGGAATCGAAGATGGGTACCGTGGCCACAAAAACGAAAAACGTTCCCGAGCCGAACCAGAACCCAACCGCGAGCAAGTGCAAGATCCGCAGGAGGAGCCGACGTCTCGCACTGTCGTCAATTCGGCTTTCCGTACCGTTGTTCAGCCGAATCAAATTCGAGCGATGCTTGGCAATCACGATGATTGAACCCACGATACAGAACGCGGTAACGAGCCAATTGGCATCGGCGAGCGGATCGAGTTTGAAGACCAGTCTTGCCACGGCAAGTGCTAAAACTGCAGCGATGGAAGCGACTGATACGAGCCGCGTGGCCAACAGTGCGAGCATCCACGTGCCGACCGCGATCGCAAAG
>JAYSXU010000063.1:0-2134 GCA_043716965.1 Fimbriiglobus sp. | reverse complement strand
AGGACGAATCGACGAAGATCATCACGGTCGAAGACCCGGTCGAGTACCAACAGCCCGGCATCTGCCAGATTCAAACGCACGCCAAGATCGGGCTAACGTTCGCCACCGCACTGCGATCGATCTTGCGGCACGACCCGGACATCATCCTGATCGGGGAAATGCGGGATAAGGAAACGTCGGAGGCGGCGATTCAGTCGTCTCTCACCGGGCACATGGTGTTCAGCACGCTACACACCAACGACGCGCCGAGTGCGTTTACACGCCTGATTGACATGGGCGTCGAGCCGTTCCTGGTCGCGTCCACGGTGGAAGGCATCATGGCCCAACGACTGGTCCGGACCATTTGCCCCGATTGCAAAACGGTGTACGACCCCGACCACGAACTCCTACCGATCGACTTCCCCAAACGCACCGCAACTGGGGAACTGGTGCAACTGCACAAAGGCACCGGCTGCCGGTCCTGTCGGCAATCTGGCTACCGTGGGCGAACCGGGATTCACGAACTGCTCATCAACAGCGACATCGTGCGCGAGCTAATCGTGCAACGGGTCAACGCCAACGTCATCCGCCTCGAAGCCCTGAAGTCCGGCATGGTCACCCTCCGGCAAGACGGCTGGACGAAAGTGTTGAACGGTGCCACCACCTTCGACGAAATCGGCCGCGTCACCGCTGGGGACATTAGCTAGCCAGTAGTGGATAGTGGTTAGTGGACAGTGGTTAGTAAGCTGCAGCCAAAAATCCACGTACCAAGAACCACGAACTCCTGACTCCTAACTCTTTGCTTCCTAACCACTATCCACTGTCCACTAACCACTACGCACACATGCCTGACTTCTCCTACACCGCACTTGCCAAATCTGGACTCAAGAACACGGGGACGCTGACGGCGGCCACGGAGCGGGAAGTGGCCGCGATGCTGGACGCCAAGGGGCTGTTCCCGATCCAGATTTCGGCGGCCCGCGATGCGGGTTCGTCGCGCTTCAGCAGTCGCGGGGTGGGTGGTAAGCATCTCGTCACGTTCTTCGGCCAACTCGCGGATTTGCTTCATGCGGGTGTGCCGTTGATGCGGTCGCTGGAGTTGCTCGAACGCCAAAGCCCGAACGTTCGCCTGCAAGGTGTGTTGCGCGAGGTGCGGTTGAAAGTGGCGGACGGCACCGGGTTGGCTCAGGCGATGGCATTGCACCCACGAGTGTTTAACGAACTCGCGGTCAGCATGGTCCGGGCAGGACAAGAAGGCGGGTTTCTGGAGGACGTGCTCAAACGTATTGCCGTGTTCGTTGAACGGGAACAGGATCTCAAAGCTAAAGTGATCGGTTCGCTGGCCTACCCCGCGTTCCTGGGTGTGGCTGGGTTCTTGGTCGTGAACATCCTGGTGATCTTCTTCGTGCCGCAGTTTGAAGAAATCTTCACCAAAATGAAGGCCGCAGGGAGTCTGCCGCTCATCACGCAATGGCTACTCGCGGTCAGCCATTTTATGCAGTCGTGGATGGGTGCTCTGTCCGCAATCGGCATCGTTACCGCAATCCTCTTTTTTATCCGCTGGACACGCGGATCAGGCCGGATGTGGGCGGACCGAATGCGGATTCGTCTGCCGCTGTTCGGCAGTGTCTTCCTCAGTCTCTCTCTCGCACGGTTCACCCGGATTCTCGGCACCATGATGCACAACGGTATCCCGATTCTGCGCGCACTGGCCATTGCGAAGGACTCCACGGGTAACAAAGTTTTATCCGCAGCGATCGAAGAATCCGCCGTCAACATCACCGCCGGTCAGAAGCTCGCCGACCCGCTACGCCGGTGCAAATACTTCCCCACCGATGTCGTCGAGATGATCGCCATCGCCGAGGAATCGAACACCCTCGAAAAGGTGCTGATTGATATTTCCGACGGTCTCGAAAAGCGTACTTCCCGTAACCTCGACCTGATGGTAAAACTACTCGAACCGCTGATGCTCCTAGTCATGGCCGCTGCTGTACTGATCGTTGTTCTTGCCTTACTCCTGCCGATCTTCAATTTGGGAAGCACCATCGGAAGTGGTGGCTGATGATCGTTGTAATGATCCGAGCCACGCACGTTAGTAAGTGGCCCAACCTTCCGGACTCGACACGGTCCGTTGTAAACGAGGCTGCGAAGAGTG